>JBGUVV010000234.1:0-5136 GCA_045220525.1 Kiritimatiellia bacterium | reverse complement strand
CGCCTCGCACGCCTTTGGACTGTGCATGAGAAGCCTCTGGTTCACGACGAGGTCAAGCTCGTCGGCGCCGGATTCAAGCGCATCCATTGCCTCGAAGCACTTCGCCCTGTTGGTGTTCGCGCCGAGCGGGAAGCCTATGACCGTGCAGGTCTTGACCGAAGAAACTTGGAATTTTGGGGTGAGACCCCATTCTGGCTTCATTTTTCGCGGCAAATCCCGCATTTTCCGCAACTTATCCCGTTTCAAGCCGTTTTGAGCTGGCGGAAGTTTTGCCGCGAGACAAGAGCCCTGTCCCGTCGCCGAGCCGACCTCCTGTCCTACGCCGCCGCGCACCGAGATGTTACGCCTTTAACCGGAGCGGTGTGGAAGTCGCCGGAGCGGAGGTTGCCGGAGTGGGCGATGGCCGCACGAGAGACTTTTCGACGGTCTGGCATGGCTGGCGATGCCTTGATTCACCTCGGTTTGGCACAGGCGGTCAGCAAAAGCCCTGCGCGAGATTCACCTAAAGTATGCCATGCCAGGGGGACCGTCGAAAAACGGGTCGGGCGGTCAGCGCACACGGAGGCAGCCCCGACGCGACGGCACTGCAAGAAAACCACAAACCGACAAGCGAAGGATATCCGATCAGCTGCGCGGTGCTGCGCAAATGCTGGCGATTCGCTTCGCAAGCGCAGGAAGCGCGGGATCGCGCGCGCCGCATGTCGCAAACGCCTCGTAGTCGCTGCGGCGCGAAGATACCCATTCACATGCTGCGTCGTGGCTTTCGACAAGCGCGACATTGCCGACAAGCCTGGACGCAAGATCGCGCGAGCTCACCGAGCGATCCGCCGTTCCGCCCGCGTCGTAAACCGGCAACACCAACAGCGCGTCTTGCGGGCGCATCGTCTCGTTGAACATGGAGACGAGCGCGTCCATCATCTTGCGAAGCGGCGCGTAGCCATGCGGCCGCCATACGACGCATATCCCGCCGGGATGCGCCTCGGCCAAGGTCGTCCACATCGCGCGGATCTTTTCCGGATTGTGGGCGTAGTCGTCGTAAACTGCTGGATTCGCGGAAACGCGCTGCAACCTGCGCTCAACCCCCGCAAACGAAAGAAGCGCGGCCTTCGCACGGTCCGCATCGCACCCAAGGGCAAGAGCCATCCTGTAGGCAAGCGCCGCGTTGCACCTGTTGTGGCGGCCCGGCATGGAAGTCGCGATTTCGTCCGGCGCATCCTCCGCCGGAACGCGCCCATCGACCACGGGGCCGGTGCAACGCGAGGCGAAGTCGTCGAATACGCTGTCCATCTCCTCCTTGGAGTAGTGGTCGGCGGAAGCGTTCGTCACTATCGCCGCGTATGGCGAGAAAGCGACGAGCGACTTGTCGCTTTCATCTACCTCTGCAACTGCATACTCGCCCCTGCCGAACCTGACGGCGCCAGTCCACCCGACGACATTCGCCCCGTTGACGCACATCGGATCAAGACCGCACTCCGCAAGGACATGGCCCAGCATGGCGGTGACCGTCGATTTCCCGCACGTCCCCGCGACGGCGACGAGCTTATACCCCGAAAGCGCCCTTGCGAGGGCTGCCGCCCTGTGCACCACGGGGATACCGAGGGCCTTCGCCTTGACAAGCCCTGGGTTGTCCCCTTCTATCGCCGTCGATACGATGACTTCGCCGGTCTCCGCGTCGATTCCGCTGCCGTCGTCTGGGAAAACGCGTATTCCGAGAGATTCGAGAAACCTAATGTTCGGAGTGCCGAGGGTGCGGTCTGCGCCAGTCACCTCGTCGCCAAGGCGAAGGAGCGCAGTCGCAAGCGCGCTCATGCCGACTCCGCCTATTCCAATCAGATGCCGCTTCATGCCCTTTAGTCCAGCCGCTTTCTGCCCGCAAGCGTCTCGGCGCAGTTGAGGTAGTAGGCCCTGATGCGCTCGTAGGCGTTTATTATGTCGAGCTCGCCAAGAACGCGCACAGAGCTGCCGGGGTCCTCGGGGCCTACGCGCCCAAGCTGGATGCGGCGGCACTCGCGCACGAACTCGTGCAACTCCGACGAACGGTTCTGCAATGCGTTAAGGTCGAACTTCGGGCGCGGCGAGCGTATGAGCGGCGTGATGTCGGCGGCAAAGGCCGCAACCCTGTCGTGGACGTCGAGCAGGAGCGCAACGGACTTGTCGGACATCTTCTGGCCCTGGCTCCTCAGGCGCTTTACGACCTTGAGGACCGTCGCGCATTCGTCGGAGACCGACTCAAGCTCGTCGGTAAGGCGGAGGAGCCTCTGCGCACGCTCGGCCACGTCGCGCGAAAGGCGCTTCGACATGATGCTGCCGAGGAACTCCGTAATCTCCCTCTGCACGTTGTCAAGGATGTCCTCGCGGTGGACGATGTGGCGCTCCGGGCCGTCGTCTTCAAGCGTCGCGCCGGAGAGGACCTTGCGCGCGCAATCGAGGAGCTCGAGGTTTGAGCTCTTCATGAATTCCACTTCGAGAAGAGCCTGGTCGCAGGCGATTACAGGCGAGACGCGAACGCCGATGCGAAGCGCCGAAAGATGGGGTTTCTCGTCCTCAGGCTGCGGCACGATGCGCTCTATGAGTTTGCAAAACGGCTTTACGAACGGGAAGAAGAGGATTCCGCGGCAGATGGCGAACACCGTGTCCGTTACGGCAATCGGGGCCATCATGTGCGTAAAGGCCCGAATTTCATGGCCGGAAACTACCGTAGTCTCTGCGACGTTCCAGTTCGAAAACACCGTCTGCCCGAACTTCACGAACAGCGGGAAGAACCAGATGAGCACGAACGAACCAAGCAGATTGGAGAGCGTATGGGAGAGGGCCGTGCGGCGGGCGTCTGCGGTGCCGCCAATCGCGGCGATCCATCCAGTCGCAGTCGTGCCGACGTTCGCGCCAAACAGCACTGCTATCGCAACTTCGTAAGTGATGAGCCCCTGCGTGGCGAGGGCCATCGCAATGGCGATTGTGGCGGCGGATGACTGGATTACCGCCGTAATGAGCACAGCCACCAAGGCGACGGAGCCGACGCCGACGATGGAATCGGCGGAAAGGTGCGTGAACACCCCAGCCAAGTCGGGGTTCTCGCGGATGGGCGCAACGCCCTTCGACATGAAGTAGAGCCCGAGGAATACGAGCCCGAGGCCGATTACCGTAAGCCCAAGATGGTGGACGCGCTCGCCGCGAAGGAAGAAATACATCGCGCCGCCAATCGCGAGACCAATGAAGCCGAGCATCTGCGGATCAGGCGCATAGGCGATGATCCAGATGGTCGCGGTAGTTCCGATGTTCGCGCCGATTAGGACTGCAAACGCCTGGGGAAGCGTCATGAGCGCAGTGGAGACGAAGCCGACGAGCATCACCGTGATTATCGACGACGACTGCACGATGATCGTCGAAACTATGCCGGAGCCAACGCCAACGATGCGGTGGCTCGTCGCGCGCGACATGAACTTCCTGAGTCCCCCGCCCGCGGCGGCCTGAAGTCCCTCAGAGAGGTGCTTCATCCCGAGAAGGAATATCCCGAGACCTCCTAAAACGGTCAGAAGAATCGAGAGGACGTCTTTCACGTTTTTTCAGCGCACCTCCGGCCGGAAATCCACCGGAGGGCGGCTTCAATCCTCCACGGATAGAACATCCCGTACATTCCTATTATCGCAAGGACATAGACGAATGCGACAACAAGCTGAATCGGCGCAAAGCCGGAATCGGGAAGATGCGGCCGGACGAGAGGCAGGACCTCCGCCGGAATCAGCATGAATATCCCCATTATGGCCCGCGTGAGGAGGTTTTTCGGCATCCAGATTATCGTAAGATATGTTAGCACGGCCGCCATTATCCAAAGCTGGCCGGGGAACCTCTTCAACAGCATGTCGAAGACGTCTATCCCTATCACGTCGCATTCGTGCGCGGTCCAGAACCACGCGAACGCGACCAGAATCCAAGTCGTTGCCTTTTTAAGATCCATTGACAAGTATTATACCAAAAACGCCCCCGCCGTGCAAAAGCGGGAGTCCCCTTCTCGCCCTACAGCTCGAGCGCCCCGTACATCATCGCAAGGAACTCGTTGTATCCCATGCGGCTCTGCTTCATGGAGTCGCGCTCGCGCACGGTGAAGGTTCCGTCCTGCACCGTCTGCGCGTCGACGGTGATGCACCACGGCGTTCCGGCCTCGTCCTGGCGACGGTAGCGCCGCCCGATTGCGCCGGAGACATCCCACATGCAGTTTACCTTCCTGCGCAGCTTCGAGAATATCTCGCGGGCTATGCGGTCCTGGTCGGGATCCTTCTTTATGAGCGGGAAGATAGCGACCTTGATAGGCGCAACCCTCGGGCTGAAGTGGAGGACGGTGCGAACGTCTTCGCCGCCCTTCCCGTCGTCGATCTTCTCCTCCTCGTATGCCTCGCAGAGAAGCGCAAGCATGAGGCGGTCGACGCCGGCCGAAGGCTCGATTACGTGCGGCACGTACTTGCCGTCGAAGAGGTTCTCGCAGAACGCCTTCGCCTTCGCGGCGATGTCGGACTTTTCCTCGTCGGAGAAGACAACGTCCTTTCCGGCCTTGGCGGACGCTGCCTTCTGCTTCCTCTCGATCCACTCGGCCTGGGTCTTCGCGATGAACGCGGCCTTCTCCTCGTCGGAAAGCTTCTTGCAAGCCTGCTTTAGAGGGTCGTCGAAGACCATCTGCGGCACCTTGGAATGAATCTGGTGCTGGGTGAGGTCGAAGTCGCTGCGCGCGGCGATGCCCTCAAGCTCCTGGCGGCCGAACGGGAAGTCGTATTCGATATCGACGCAGGCGCGGGCGTAGTGGGCGAGTTCGTCAGGCTTCTGCCAGTATTCGACGAACTTCTCCGAGGGAAGGCCCACGGCGTTCAAGAACTTCTTGCGCTGCTCAACCCAATATTTGTGCCAGACTTCCCAGCCCCAGTCGTCCTGCACGGGGCCGTCGAGGTCGGGATTGTCGGCGAGCGTGACGACGTGGCCGTACTGAAGCTCCACGGCCTCGTCCGGGCGGATGAAGAACTCAAGCTCCATCTGCTCGAATTCCCTGCTGCGGAACGTGTAGTTGCGCGGAGTCACTTCGTTGCGGAAGCTCTTGCCCATCTGCGCTATGCCATAGGGAACCGACATGCGCGAAGTCGCCGTGACGTT
>JBGUVV010000233.1:0-4831 GCA_045220525.1 Kiritimatiellia bacterium | reverse complement strand
GCCGCTCGGCGTCGTTTGCGCACCGACGGGCGGACACGGCGGGGCGGTCGAGGCACATCTTCTCCGCGCGCTTGCGGACGGAAAGCCGATCGTCGACTCGGAGATGTACGTCGGCTGCTCCACGAATTCGATCCGCCAGAGCTTCCTCGACCAGTACCAGCGCGGCTACAACGTGAGCTACATGTTCAAGTGGTCGCGCCGTCCGAGCGATTGGCGTGTGGTGCACGAAGTCGTCGAGACCGAGGGCAAGTGGAAGGGCGCGAAGTTCTGGCGGATGTGGCCCGAGGAGTCGCTAAAAAAAGTCGGCAAAGTGAGCGCCTATAACTTCCTTTGCCCCTACAAGGTCAACACCGACCAGCTGCTCGGAATACGCCTCGCCAAGCGCGAGATACAGGACGTGAACGAGTTCTTCACGCCGCGCGACCGCGGCGTTCCGCGCAAGGTGGCCGTTCTTTTCTCGCAGACGAACGAGCGCCACGCGTTCGCGAACGGCGGCGGCAACCATCGTCTTTTCGACGCGCTCGTGCAGGCGCTTGAATACGCGCATCTTCCGATAGACGTCATCTTCGAGCCGCAGATCAACGAGACGGACCGCCTCAACCGCTACGACGTGCTGACGTTTGCCGGAATTGCGGCGATGGATCCCGTCACGCGCAGCCGCATCGACGAATGGGCTGCGAAGGGCGGTTCGCTCGTCGAGTTCAAGGAGAAGGTGCCGACGGCTGAAATGGTTTCCGCCGTTCTCGCGGCGGCCGCGAAGAAGGGCGTGAAGCCGTGCTGCGAAATGCTGGACGCGATCAAGGACGACGGAAGCGCCGCGGCCTCGATCGAAGTGACGCCAGCCCGCCGCGGCAAACTTGACGCGTACATGATCACTTCGCGTGCGCCGACGCTGCCGGTCGTCCGCTTCAAGCCCGCGCCGCTCGCGGGCGCGAAGAAGCCGGTGCTTGTGCGCCTCTCTACCCGTCCCGGGACGGAGGCTGTCGAAGGCGCGGATCCGCGTGTCCGCAACCTCGTCACGCACCGCCAGCCGCTAAGACCCGACGCCAACGGCTACTACACGCTCGTTCTTTCGGGCGGCTCGCATTTCTACGTGTACGGCGATGTTTCCGATGTCCTTGCGAAATATCCGCGCTCGTCGGACGTCGTGTGGGATCAGGGGCTTACCGCGGAGAAGGCGCTTGAGCTCGGCAAGGCGGAAATCGCCCGCGAGAAAGCGGAGCGCGCGGCTCGCCAGCCCGTTTTCGACGTCGACCCGAACCGCATGGTCTTCGTGCGGCTCAACGAATTCGCCAACGTCCAGAATCCGGACTTCAAGATTCCGTGGGGCGTGACCGACTGGCGCGGCATGCGCTTCGACTTCATCCGTTTCGACCAGAACCAGTTTAAGGACGTTATCAAGGTCGAGAAGCCCGTGAAGGGGATTGCAGTCGATTCGCGCGCGGCGTTCCTCTACTTCGCACATACTGCCGCGCCCGTCTACCGCGTTGTCTACGATGACAAGACATCCGTAGAAGTGGACGCGAAGAGCGGCAGGGAAGTGGTCGGCTGGAAGGACGGTGAAGGACACAAGTACATGATCCGTCAGTGGCCGAACCCGAAGCCCGAGAAGAAGATTGCGTCCGTCGAGATTGCGCCGCGGCGCGGCACGACGTCTTACGTTGCGGCGATTACCGTGCAGAAGCCGGAGCCAAAGGTGGTGGAGTTCCCGAAGTTCGGCCACACCGGCGGCGGGAAGGGCGTCCATGCGAGCTACGACGAGGCCACAAGGACTTGGAACGTGGCGCTTGACGAGACGGCCGGGAGCTGGTGCTGCGGGAACGCCGATCTTGCCGAGGGCATCCCTGTCGAGCCCGGGAAGTACACGCGCCTCTATTTCGAGATGAACCGCCTCCCGGACGCGGACGGAAACTACCACGACCACGCGACGCCGCAGCTTAAGCTCAATGGGCGCGACGAGAAAGGCAAGCTCGCCTTCGGCGGGTGGCGCGTTCCGATGTTCAAGCGCGGCGGCTGGGCCTATCGCGCCGACAACGATCCCGAGACATGGGAGACCGTCTGGATCGGCATCGACAAGGGAACCGTCCCGGACCATTTCCGCAAGATCATCTCGATTGCCGTGCAGTTCCAGATGATGCCGGCCGAGCACTCCGGCCTCGCCTTCCGCAACTTCCGTTTCGAGGAGGCCGAATAGAATGAAGCGAATTCTCATACCGTTCCTTTTCGCGGCGCTTACCGCGTCCGCCGAGCGCGAGAACCTCTGGCCGGAGGGCAAGATGCCCGACGCGCAGCCGCATCAGGTCGCCAAAATGACAAACGAGAAAGGGGACAATGCCGCACCCTACATCGACTGGCTTCCCGCGCCCGAGAAGCCGAACGGCTGCTGCATGATCCTGATCTCGGGCGGCGCCTACAAAAACTGCTGCGACGTCGGGCTTGTGGACATGTGGGGGAAGAAGTTCACCGCGGCCGGCTTCCAGTGCGTGAACCTCGTCTACCGCACGCCGCGCCCGAAGGGCCTCCCGTTCTACCAGAGCGCGTGGGAGGACGGTCAGCGCGCGGTGCGGCTCGTCCGCTCGCAGGCGGTGAAGCGCGGCTTCCACGCCGATCGGATCGGCACGATCTCGATGTCCGCCGGCTCCCACCTTGCGACGCTCCTCGCGACGAGCGCACTGACGCCCGCCTACGAAAAGGTCGACAAGATCGACGACATTCCCTGCCACCTCAACTGGGCGATCACTGGCGCGATCGGCTACGCGCTCGACGACGGGCTTGGGGTCGCGAACGCGCGTGGCGGCGAGGGCGCGAAGCTCGACCCCGTCTTCCAGTTCGACAAGAAGACCGCCCCCATGTGCATGTTCCACGGCAGCGCCGACCCGTATTCGCCGCTCGCCTCGACGCAGGTCTACCGCGAGCTGCGCAAGCGGCGGATCCCGGCCGAGCTGCACCTCTTCGCCGACAGGCCGCACGGCTTCTGGGGCCGGGACGGCCGGGGCGACAAGGCCTGCGCCTACGACAACTGGTTCGACCGCGCGATGGAGTTCCTCCGGCAGCTGGGCTGGTTCCTGGGGCCGCTCCCGCGCGAGGAGGAGCTGATGGCCCGCTACCCGGCGGACTTCCACGACCCGGCCAAGTACGCCCGGGAGAACCTCTGGCCGGGGGGGAAGACGCCCGACTTCCAGAACTTCCAGTGCGTCCCGTACCTCGAGTGGTTCATCCCCTCCAACCTGACGACCCGGGCGATCCAGATCGTCTACTCCGGCGGCGCGTACCAGTTCAACGACGTGGGCGGCTTCGAGGTCGCGCCGGCGCGGCGGTTCCTCAACGAGAAGGGCATGGCGGTCGTGACGATGAAGTACCGCACGCCGCGCCCGAAGGGCCTCGCGAAGCACGTCACGGCCTGGCAGGACCTGCAGCGCTGCATCCGCCTGGTCCGCTCGGAGGCCGCGTCGAAGGGACTCGACCCGGACCGGATCGGCATCATGGGCTCGTCCGCCGGCGGTCACCTCACGCTCCTGGGCGTCACTAGCTCGCAGACCCCCGCCTACGAGCCGGTCGACGACATCGACAAGGTCCCGTGCAACGTGCAGTGGGGCGTCGCGATCTATCCCGCCTACTCGCTCACCGACGGCGTCGACCGGGAGAACGCGACGGGCGGCAACGACGACTCCGCGGTGCCCGTCCCCGAGTTCGCGTTCGATTCCGCCACGTGCCCGACGCTCTTCATCCACGGCGACTCGGATGGCTGGGCCGCGATGAACTCCGTGAAGGCGTGGGAGAAGATGCGCGCGATGGGCGTTGCGGGCGACCTGCACACGCTCTGCCGCCGCGGGCACTGCTTCCAGGCCAAGGCCGCGCCGGGCACGGGCAGCTACACCTGGCTCGGCCGCATCTGGGAGTTCATGAACCACAAGGGGTTCAACAAGTAGCCCTCCGGGCGGCCTTGCGCGGCGCGGCAAATGTGCCGCGTCTCCTTGAGCTCTGTCTTGCGTCTTTATTGTTGCGGAATTGTTTCAAAGTGGCATTTTGTAGTTGCGGAATTGTTCTGCAACCATGATTTTTGGGTTGCGGAATTGTAGTCAGGTATGGTATAATATGCGCAACTATAGGAGAAAACCATGCTTAAACGGAAAATATGGTCAAAATTGGAAGATTTCAAGGCCAATGCAAACAAGAAGACACTTCTGCTTACAGGTGCGCGTCAGGTTGGCAAGACATATATAGTCGAGCAGTTTGCCAAGGCAAGGTATAAGTCGTTTGTTGAAATCAACTTCGTGGAAGATGCAGCTGCCAAGGCCATCTTTCACGATGTTGCCGATGAAAAGGATGTTCTACGTCGCATCACGGCATATGCACAAGGCAAGGTGATCCCTGGCGAGACTCTTGTTCTCTTTGACGAAGTTCAGGAATGCCCAGAAGCCGTTACCTATGCGAAGTTCCTTGTCGATAAAGGTGGATGCCATTACATCTACAGTGGATCGTTGCTCGGTGTTGAACTTAAGAATGTCAGATCTGTTCCCGTGGGCTACATGGACGAAGAGGAGATGTATCCGCTCGATTTCGAGGAGTTCCTGATGGCGAATGGAGAGAGTGCGGACGTTGTTTCGGAGGCGAAGGCGGCATTTGAAGAGAGGCGCGCCGTGGACGCTTTCATTCACGATCGCCTTATGCGCTATTTCAAGCTGTATCTGGTCGTAGGTGGAATGCCCGCAGCCGTGCAGAAATATGTCGACACAAACGACCTTGCCGCAGTCGCCGCCGAGCAGCGATTTGTCATTCGCGCCTACAGACGCGACATATCGAAATATGATCCAGACCATGCCCTGCGCAT
>JBGUVV010000232.1:0-2342 GCA_045220525.1 Kiritimatiellia bacterium | reverse complement strand
CCATCCCGAAAATAAATTTTAGGGCTGTTTCATTGGGGTTTTTGAAAAAGTGGGATAATTCATCCCAGAAAAAGTGGGATAAGGGTGGTTATTTTTCCCTCTTGTCAAAGGTAACGATTTTTGATATACTACACATAATTCTTTCGAAAAGAATGGTCGCGATACGGGCGAGTAGATCCCGTCGCGTCGTGACCGCAAGGCGTAAGTCGCCCGCGGTTACGAAGTTGACCGCGGGTGTTCTTTTGGAGGGGTTACTGGGTGAAGACTCAGTTGCGGATGCAAGCGCCATCATGGGCTTCCCGCGGCAACGTCCAAAGTCCTCGCAAGAGGCGGACGACCACGGATGCCGCGACCGTCGGATCACAGGTCAAGAGGGGCGAGGGGACGCGGCAAGGGGCCGCGCGACCGAGCCGAAACGAAAAGAGCAAAAAGAGGAATAACTCAATATGCAGCAGCAAAGAGTCCGCATCCGCCTTCAGGCATACGACCATCGTGTGCTGGACCAGGCAGTCGGCGGAATCATCGACACGGCCCGCGGAACGGGCGCGCAGATCGTCGGGCCGATACCGCTCCCGACGCGTGTCGAGCGTTTCACGGTGAACCGTTCGCCGAACGTCGACAAGAAGTCGATGGATCAGTTCGAGATGCGCACGCACAAGCGCCTTCTCGACATCGTCAACCCGACCGCGCAGACGATTGACGAGCTCAAGAAGCTCAATCTTCCCGCAGGTGTCGATATCACCATCAAAGTCTGACGGAGGTGCGACATGGAAGGTTTGATAGGCAGGAAAATCGGGATGACCCAGGTGTACGACGCCGACGGGAACCGCACATGCGTGACCGTCATCGAGTGCGGTCCGTGCCCGGTCGTCCAGCTCAAGACGCTTGAAAAGGACGGCTACGTGGCCGCCCAGGTGGGCTTCGCCCCCCAGAAGAAGCACCGTCTTGCCAAGGCCCAGCAGAAGCACTTCGAGAAGGCCGGGGTCGAGACGATGAAGGTCCTCAAGGAGTTCGCGATCGACGAGGGCGAGACGCTTGAAGTCGGCAAGGCCGTGACGGTCGCCAACTTCGAGGGCGTCAAGTACGTCGACGTCTCCGGCGTCACCAAGGGCAAGGGCTTCGCCGGCGTCCTCAAGAAGTGGGGCTTCGCGGGCGGCAACATGACCCACGGCGGCCACTCCAAGCGCCGCACGGGCGGCCTTGCGGCGCGCGACCTCCCCGGCTGGATCGAGAAGGGCAAGAAGATGCCTGGCGACATGGGCTGCGTCAACAGGAAGGCGATGAACCTCGAGGTCGTCCAGATCCGTCCCGAAGACAATGCGATTCTCGTCAAGGGCTCCGTGCCCGGCGCGAGGAATGGCATTCTGACGGTGCGCAAGTCCCTCAAGAACAACGTCATCGCCGCGAAGGCGAAGAAGGGGGCGAAGTAAGCCATGCAGAGGATTGAACCAACATACGACGAGTCCCAGCTGACGCTCGACAGGGGCGCGCAGGCCGTGAAGGACGCTGTCACCGCGATCCGCAATTCCATGCGCGCGGGCACCGCCTCCACGAAGGGCAAGGGCGAAGTCGCCGGCTCCAACCGCAAGCCTTGGAAGCAGAAGGGCACGGGCAACGCCCGCGCTGGCTTCCGCCAGAGCCCTGTGTGGCGCGGCGGCGGCGTGGCGCACGGGCCCCATCCGCGTTCCTACGAGACCAAGCTCAACAAGAAGGTCTGGCGCCTCGCGTTCGCAAGGGCGTTCTCCGACAAGCTCAAGGGCGGCGATGTCATCGTGCTCGACGAGATCAAGCTCGAGGCTCCGAAGACCAAGCTCATGGCGGCCCTCCTCAAGGGCCTCGGAATCGACCGCACGGCGTGCGTCGTCCAGAAGGACGTTGACGACACCGTCGTCCTCGCGACGTCCAACCTCCCGCGCATCGACTACTGCACTGCGCAGGCGCTCGACGTCTATACCGTGTTGGCGAACCGCAAGCTCGTCTGCGACAAGGCCGGCTTCGAGGCGCTTATGGCCCGCATCGCTATTTAAGGAGGCTTCAGGTCATGACGAAACAGGAACTTAAAGAGAAGACGAACCGCGTCATCCGCGACGTCCTGATAACCGAGAAGGGTGCCAGGATGTCGGCGGAGAACCGCTACCTCCTCGAGGTCGCGCCCGACGCCCGCAAGCCGCAGATCGCAGTCGAAGTCGAAAAGGCCTTCGGCGTTCACGTTCTCGCGGTGCGCACCGCCAACATCAAGGGCGGAATCCGCTATATCCGCGGCACGCGCCGCACAACGACGGAAGCCACGCGGAAGAAAGCCGTGGTCACCGTGAAGGCCGGCGAGCGCATCGAGCTTGCAT
>JBGUVV010000231.1:0-4297 GCA_045220525.1 Kiritimatiellia bacterium | reverse complement strand
GTCGTACCAAAGCCGATTGTCTTGCCATAACCGCTCGTCGTCTCCGTCAGGATGTCACCGTAGAAGTTCGCGAGAGACCCCTCGAAGAAAATGCCGCCGTTAGCAGCAGCCGAAGTAATTTTGAAATTTTTTGTGTTTCCACCACCAGACGTGGCGCTTGATATGTCTGAATGAAGATAAAGGTTGGCCCCTGCCTTTGCAAGCGCAAATTCCCATATCGCTGCTCGGTAATTCACCACCTCCATCTTGCCGTAGATATGCGAATCGGCCGATTCCACACCAGTCGAGTATTTGCCCCTGATTAATTTCAAGCCATCGCCCGCACCCCAATTGTCCCACGAGGTTCTCGCATTGCCATATGTGTATTGCGTAATATATCCCTGCGACCCAGAGGTGTTTCCAAGCTCAAGACGACTGCCGGTGAACACGGTATCTTGGATTGACGAAGAAAGCGTGTAAAGTGCCTTGCTTCCGGATACGGCAAACACTTTATCTGACGCCAACCGCGCCCCTTCCGCCCCAGCGGCGACCCCATTGCATTTCCATTTTGCCGCATTCGTTATCGCAGGTGCAGAAGTTGAGTCCGTCGCGCTAAAGACATACACATCCTCCGCCAAGCCTACCGACGCAAGCAATGCGGCGGCGAAGGCTACGACAATCATGATTTTTTGTTTCATTTCCTTGTCTCCTTTTCTGTTTAGTTCTAGTTCTTTTGGCTTTTCGTTTCAAGTTCTTTGATGCGGATGTTGCGGAAGGCAACCTTGTCAGAATGGTCCTGGAGGAGGATTCGCCCTTCCGGCGCCTCGCCCCACGGACCGTCCTCCTGGAACTCCGGCTTGTTCCACTTCGTCTTTGAGAACGCATTGCGGAACTTCTCGCCGCCGCGCTCGTACTCAAGCACCTTCGCGCCGTTGAGCCAGTGCTCGACGTGCCGTCCCTTAGACACGATCCGCGCCTCGTTCCATTCGCCGCGCTTCTTCAAATGCGACGCAGCGTATGCCGGGAAGAAGTAGTAGAGCGACGCCACGCGGCGGTTCTCGAACGCCTCCGCAGACGTGTTCGGCGGCACGGGATGCTCCGGGTCGAGTATCTGGTATTCAAGCGCCGTGCCCTTCGCGTATTCAGGATTGTAGAAGTACTTGATCCCCGAATTGACCACTCCGTCGATCCTGAACTCAAGCCGAAGGTCGAAGTTGCGAAACTTCTCCACGGTGAAAAGGTCTCCTCCTCCACCACCCGCAGAGCCGTTGAGCGGCGACCACTTCCAGCCGCCCTCCCACTTGCGGTTCGGCAGGCACGTGAGGACGCCGCCCTCGACCTTCCATCCCTTCACTTCGCCGCCGCCCTTTTGCGTCCAGCCCGTGAAGTCGCGCCCGTTGAAGAGCGGACGGAAACCGGCTTCGTCGCCACATGTGCAACACCCCGCCACGATGGCGGCCACTGCCGTCGAGAAAATGAAATCTCTCTTCTTCATCCCTTTTCAGCCTCCTTCCTGTACTTAACTCTCAACTCTTAACTCCCAACTCTCAACTTCTATGCTCCCACCCTGGCTCGTATTCGCGATTCCAATACTTCATCGCCTCCTTCTCGACCGGTATTCCCGTCTTTGGATCTACGTGGAGCATCATTCCAGAGCGAACTGAAAGATTGGCGATATGCGTCATGAGAGACGAGCGGACGGAATCGACTACGGGGGAGTGTACTCGCGAAGGGTCGTGTGCGCGGACGGCATCAGTGAAATTGCAGATATGGCGCATGTCCAACTTTGGCTTCCATGGATTCCCCGGAGCGTTCGGCACGTCACTCGTGCATTCCTCGGCCTTGACGTCCTCGGGGTGCCATTCCTTCGCGACGTTGCCCTTGTCGTCGTAGAGGATTACATAGTCGTGCGGATGGAAGTACATAGTACCCTTCGTTCCGTATATCATCGCCCCGCCGTAGATGTCCATCATCTTCTTCCCTGGCAGGCTTGAAACGCCTTCCCACGTGATCATCTTGTCGCCCGGGAACGTCATGGTGAGCATCTGAAGCCCCGGCCAGTCCCAGCCGACGTCGCCGTTGCAGCTGCAGCCTACTGCCGAAACCACGTTCGGCAGGTCGAGGTCCATCGCCCATCTTGCGACATCGATGTAGTGGACCGCGCTGTTCGCAATCTCGCCAGTTCCATACTGGAAGCTCCAGTGCCAGTTGTAGTGCACGACGTTCGTCTGGTATGGCGCGCGCGGCGCAGGCCCCTGCCAAAGTTCCCAGTCAAGCCACTCTGGGACTGCGGCTGGAACGCGCGGGCCTATCGGCTTACGCTGGTTCTGATACCAGCAGCGGCCATACTTTATCTCGCCGATTATTCCGTTGCGAAGAGCCTCCACCGCCGGACGGTACGCGACGGAACTGCGGCGCTGGTTGCCCATCTGGAAGACGCGCCCCGTCTTCCGTTGCACGTCAACGAGAATGTCGCCCTCGGAAGGCGTGAACGTGCAGGGCTTCTCGCAGTAGATGTCCTTTCCTGCCTCCATCGTCATCCACGCCATGGGCGCATGCCAGTGGTCAGGCACTTCGGCGAATACTGCATCTACGTCCTTCATCTCCAGCACACGGCGGATGTCCACCTCCTTCCGAGGCGACTTGCCGGTGATGCCGCACACCCGGTCGGCCGCCCAGTCGCGAGCTCTGGAATCCACATCGCACACGCACGCCACTTCAAGCCCCGGCATTGCCGCAGCATAGCGCATCGGGCCTTCGCCGCGCCCTTTCTCGCGCACACCGGCGAAACAGAGCCTCACGCGGTTTGACGGCGCATCCGCGCCCCAAAGTATGCGCGGCGAAATGCCTATCAGCGACGCCGCTGCGGAACTTCTGACGAATTCACGTCTATTCATGATTGTGCCCTCCTGTTTGCAGTATAGCAGATTTCGCCCTGAAGATGGCAAGTTCGTCACCATCTTCAGCGGCAAGCGAAAAGTCTTTTGCAACGGCGGGAACGAAGAACTGGTCGCCCGGATTCACTTCAACATTTCCAGCCACGCCCTCGAGCCTGCCTCGCCCGGAAAGGACGTACAGCGCCGCGAAATCACCTTCTGCCGCAAACCTGCATTTACGGCAAATGTCGAAACGCTCTAGGGAGAAGCAGTCGGTACGCGACGAGCCGATGATTTCAGTGCGGACGAATCCATCGGTCCTCTCCGCCATATGCGGCTCGACCATGTACCGCCGCCGCGCCTCCGCCTCGTCGCACCCTTCGTAGTGGAAGCACTCGAACATCCTGTCGAAGCCGATGCCGTAGTGGCAGGCACGATCTGGAATCTCGAACCCCTGCGGCGTCACCTTCTCTGTGCGGAAGGTGTAGTCGGTTGGCTCCTGTATCTCGACGAGCAGGCACCCAGCCCCTATGGCATGGGGAGTCCCGCCCTCTATGAAAAACGTGTCGCCTTTCTTTACCTCGATGCGGTGAAGCATGCCGAGCATGGCCGGGATGTCCTGCCGCTCGAACACGTCTCGCCATTTTTCCTTGGTCACGCCGGGATTGAAGCCCATGTAGACGCACGGCTTCTCGCCGCCGATTTCGCGCCCGCCTACGATGTGCCAGCATTCCGTCTTGCCGAAAGGCGAGTCGAAGAACTCGCGGGCCTTTTTCTTGTCGGGATGGCACTGCACGCCGAGGCGTTCCGCCGCGTCGATGAGCTTGACAAGTACGCCGAGAGATTCGCCCATGCGCGAGACGTGTTCAACTCCAAGCGCGGCAACAGGGTCGGCGGCCACGTAGTCCTTGAACGTCATGTCTGCGTCCGCGAGGCAACTAAGTCCTTCGACGACATTCTCGCGCCCCGCGTTTATCGCCCGCACGGTGGAGCAAATCCAGTCTTCCGGGAAATGAGAATCAGAGGCAGGAGAAATACCGTGCAGCTCGTCAAGGAGCCGTCCGCCGTGGTAAGTTCGCCACGCGCGTTCGCTCTTGAGGCGCACCGGCACTTCATATCCCACGTTCGTCATCTGCAAGCCTCCGGATTGACTGACTTGACGCGGTCGACGACGAGCTGGCGGAACTTCGGCGAGAGCATGGCGAAGAACGCCGTGAAGCCGGTGACGCGCACGACGAGGTCGGGGTATTTGAGCGGATCTTTGTCGGCCTCGAGAATGCGCTTGGCATCGATTATGTTGATGTTGAGGAGCGTGTTGCCGCTCTTCATTATGCCGCGCACCATCGCGCACATCTTGTCGACTCCCTCAGCGTCGTTCGCGATCATCGGGTCGACCTCGAGCTGCACCGGCGCCGTGTTTCCGTAGCCCGGCTGCACCGCCG
>JBGUVV010000230.1:0-4541 GCA_045220525.1 Kiritimatiellia bacterium | reverse complement strand
AGTTGTTAGGGGTCAGGGGTTAGGGGTCAGGAGTTAGTGGTTAGGGGGCAGGGGTTAGCCGTTCCCTGCAACAGAGCTTTCAAGTATCCGTTGGCGAAGAGACGACCGAGCGTAAAGTAGCCGGGCGTTCCCTCGGGCGTAAGCTCGCGGTCGTAGGCCATCTCGGGCACATGGTCGCCACGCACGGGAACGTCAAGCCCAAGTTCGCGGTATGTGCGCATGAGCGCAAACTGGTCGGTGTCGCCCTGATCGTGGAAAAGCTCGGTGAAGTCTTCCTTGGTCCCTTCAACGTCACGCACGTGGATGAACGCGATGCGCTTGCCGAAATGCCTGGCGGCGTCTTCAAGGGTTGAGAGTTGAGAGTGTAGAGTTGAAAGCTGGGAATCGTCCTTCATTTTACACTTTACACTTTCAACTTTACACTTTTCCTCACCGTTCCCCAACATTAACTTGAAGTTGGCCTGGCAGAATGTGACGGCGTTCGAGGGCGAGGGATAGAGCGCGTATGCGCGGTCGTAGGCCTCGACCGAACCGAAGATGCGGGCGTAGCCGCCGAGCGAGGAAAGGCACGGATCGTCGGGATGGAGCCCCATCCTCACGCCGCACTTCTCCGCCGTCGGCATGACGGCCTTGATGAAGTATTCGTAATTCGCCCAGACCTGCTCGTGGGAAAGCTTTAACCATGTAGAACATGTAGAAGCATGTAGTTCTGCCTGCTCTACCTGTTCTACATGGTTCATTGCTTCCAGCGAAAAGTAGGTCGCCTTGGCGCCGCCGCGGCCCTCGCGCACGCCCGTCCTCGACCAGCCCTTGCCGACCATGAAGTTGTAGCAAAGAAGCTTTATTCCGAGCCTCCCCATAGACTCCAGCAGCTCGCGGTAATGCTCAAGCGCCTCTTCTCTGCGCCTCACCCCTGCTAGGGCATCCGCTTCGCGGACAGCCTTCGGCTGGGGGATACGCGCCTCTGCGCGAGATAATTCCCCTGCCGCTCCATACTCCTTTATCGGACTCATGTCGAAGGGATCGCCCTCGAGTCCGACGACATTTAGACCTGCGGACTTGAGACGCGCGACTATAGACGAGAGTGTTTCGTACCGCCAGGGATCGGGCAGGCCCGTGAGGTCTGGGTTGACCTTCACAATGACGTCGGTGATGCCCATCTGCGGGCATAGCTTCCACAGCGGATGCGGCGTCGGCGGAACGAACTCGACAAGAGTCATGTCACACTCCCGCGCTGGAGAGGAAGCCGCCGTCGACGGGAACGGTAATGCCGGTGACGAAAGCGGAAACCGAATCGTCGAGGAGCCAGTTGACGCAGCCAAGAAGATCCGCCGCCTCGCCGAAACGTCCGGCTGGAGTATGGTGCATCACCTGTTCGCCGCGCGGGGACAGACCCCCGTCGGGCGTCATCAGATACTGCTTCGAGCGCTCGTTCACCATGAAGCCCGGCGCGACGGCGTTTACGCGAACCTTCGCAGGCGCCATGTACTGCGCGAAGAACATCGTCCAGTTCGCAATCGCCGCCTTGCTCATCGCGTAGGGCGCGACGCGCGTCAGGGGGCGGTACGTGTTCATCGACGCGAAGTTGAGGATCACGCCCCCGCCCGCCTTTGCCATCTGGAGGCCGAACACGCGGCTCGGAATCACCGTGCCGATGGTGTTGATCTCGAGAACCGACTTGAACGCCTCCATGTCGATGTCGAAGAACCCGCGATCTGCGGGTAGCTCGTTTTGGACAGGATTAACAGGATTTACAGGATTGATCTTAGCCGCAGAGAACGCAAAGTTCGCAAAGTCTTTGTGTTCTTTGCGTTCTTTGTGGCTAAGATCAACTTCAAGATCTTTTTCGCAGAAGCGCAGGCGAGTTGGCATGGCCTTTACGTTGTTGCCGCCCGCGCCGTTGACGAGGAAGCGGCAAGGCCCCCACTCGGCGGCAACGCGCTCGGCGACGTCGCAGATAGCCGCCTCGTCAGTGACGTCGGCTGGCTCGATACGGCAGATGCCGCCAGATGCCACGATTCCCCCTGCGACCTTCTCCAGCTTCTCGCGGGTGCGGCCGACGAGGACAACCTTCGCGCCCTTCTTCGCCATGTCGATTGCGATTGCCGAGCAGAGAGTCCCGCCCGCGCCAGTCACAACCGCCACTTTCCCTTCGCAGTATGTGTTCATCTTTCTATTTTCCCCTTTCGACAGAATTTACAGGATTGCTTAGCCGTGTAGAACGTGTAGGAACATGCAGAGGCTCTACATGATCTACCTGTTCTACATGGTTAACCATATCATGCGCGTTTTTGTAGCAGATGTTTTCCAGCAGCGGACGCAGCAGCGCCTCGTCGTCCGGGAACGCGCCAGAGGCGACCTTCTCCGCGACCCACTTGCAGAGGACGCGGCGGAAATAGTCATGCCGCACGAACGAAAGAAGCGAGCGCGAGTCGGTCGTCATTCCGACGAAAGTGGAGAGGACTCCGTAAGCGGCGTTCTTCTCGAGGACGTCGCGCATCCCCTCCTCGTGGTCGCACCACCACCATGCGGGGCCAAGCTGCACCTTGCCGGGCATACCCTCGCCGTTGAAAGAGCCCGCGAGCACCGCAAGCTGCGCATGCGCCTCCGGGTTGAGCGACATGAGAATTGTGCGGGGGAGGCAGTTTTTAACGCAGAGACGCAGAGACGCAGAGTGCGCAGAGATTTCTTTGCGATCTTTGCGGCTCAAAAAACTCTCCTGCTTCTCCTGTT
The DNA here is from genome assembly GCA_045220525.1 of Kiritimatiellia bacterium. GTDB lineage: Bacteria > Verrucomicrobiota > Kiritimatiellia > RFP12 > UBA1067 > UBA1067. The sequence goes on along the minus strand of JBGUVV010000230.1, from coordinate 1,808 downwards.
CTTTGTGGCTAAAATCACCAACCTCCAACATATTCAGGAATGCGGCCACGGAGACGGGGTCAACCGGTGCGCGCATTCCGGCGAAGCCGCCCGCAGGACCCGCCGCCGCGCGGAGCCGAGCCGACGTCTCGCGCAACGCCCCGAGATGGAGGAGCATCGTCCAGCCATTGGTCGCCGCGAATGCGGCGACAGTTGAAAGTTGAGAGTTGAAAGTTGAAAGCTTGGAAACGTCATCTACAGAGACATCGACCACGCGGCATCCCGCAGCGTCAAACCTTTCAAGCGTCTCGACGGAGATCTCGTCACCTGCATTCATGCGAAGAGATGGGGCGATTCTTATCTCGCGCAGAGACGCAGAGTCGCAGAGATTTAAGTTGGGGGCGGCTCCGACACAGGGGCTAATGTACTCAACGCCGAACTTGGCGAGCATTTTTGACGGCGTCCAGTCGGCGAGTGAGACATTTTCCAGCTCCCTCAGCCACCCCTCAGCGTCTCTGCGCCTCTGCGTGAGACATTTCCCGTCCTGCAGCCACCACATCTCCATTTTCGCCCACGCGAAAAGCGGATTGCCGACGAGCTTCGGAAGAGTCCTCGTCCACGCCGCCCACTTCTCTTCCTCCGGTGCGTCGCCCGTTATAAGGCGCTCAGGCTCGCCGCAGATTCTCATCGCGCGGTGCTTGTAGGGATCTGCCTTAACCCAAACTTCGTAGAGCGAGCCGAGGGGCTTGTCCTCCGCAAGCATCTTCATGTCGAGGTGGTTGTGCCAATCGACGATTGGCAACCCCTTAACCCACGAATACAATGTCGCGAAATCGTTCATGTTTCATTCTCGCGCAGAGGCGCAGAGTTCTTTGTGCTCTTTGTGTTCTTTGTGGCTAAAGCCCAACGACGTGAACAATTCTTCCTTCGACTTTCTCTCCCTCTCCGATGTGCCGAGGAGCGCGCCGCCGAAGAAGCCCGCGAAGCACACGCCTATCTGGATGAACGTCCCCGTCTCCCACGAAAGCCCAGACCAGCATGTCTTCAGCAAGATGCCGGACGCAACGCCAGCGACAATGCAAAGATACACGCCCTTGGTGTTGGGCTTCTTCCACAGGATGCCGAACACGCTCGGTATCACTATCGGCACGCCAAAAAGCGCCATAAGGAGCTTGTTTGCCTCGAACGCGCCGCCAAGCCTCGAGACGAAAAGCGCTCCGAACGCGATAAGCGCGGCGACGGCGAGCGTCGCAAGCCTCGCCACGAGAAGCGTCTCCCGCTCGCCCGCGTTCTTGCGCAGGAGCCGCCTGTAGATGTCCGTCGTGAAAACGCTGCTCGTCACGTTGAACTCCGCGGCAAGCGTCGAGAGCGACGCCGCCATCATCGCCGCGACCATGAGCCCCAGCATCCCGGACGGCAGAAGCCGCGTGCACATCTCTATGTAGCAGCGCTCGTGCATCTCAGGCGGAAGGTCCGGCAGATACACCCGCGCGGCAACCGCCGGAAGGACGGCGAGGATCGGGAACGCGAAGAAGATCGCGGACGACAGAAGACCCATCTTCAGGGCGTCGCGCTCGTTCGGGACCGATGCAAGGCGCTGCACGAACGACCAGCTGCCGTTGTATTTTATGAAGACGATGAGATAATACGCCGCAAGGAACCAAAGAGTGCCGCGATGCCCGCCGAAAAGCGAGAAGTGCTCGGGCACGGCGCGGTAGAGCTCGCCGATCCCCCCTACCGCGTTCAGGGAAAGCGGCAGTATCGTCAGCGCGACGGTCATGAGCACCGCGCACTGGATGATGTCCGTGACCAGCACGCTCCAAAGCCCG
>JBGUVV010000229.1:0-9679 GCA_045220525.1 Kiritimatiellia bacterium | reverse complement strand
TCCGCTCTGCTTCGGATTGACGAACGCGCTCTGCAACGCCCCCGCGCCATCATAGGTGTTTGTCCCCTGAACCGTCCACGGATAGCTGCCCTCCGTCACCCAATCCAGATGCGGCGCGCCTAGCGCATTGCCGATTGCGGCATCGCCCAGAGCTCCGCTTTCGCGCCAGCACCCCGCCGCCGGCGCAGACAATTCACTTACACCGACGCCATTGACGGCTCTTACGCGGTAGTAATACAGCACCGACGGTTCAGCGGAATCATCGATATACTCCTCGCTTCTGACATCACTTGCAATCCGAACGGCTTCCGCAGGATTCCATTTAGTGCCGCGCCAGATCTCGTATGACTGAGCACGCCGTGCCGGTGCATGCGAAATCGCGATGGAACCCGCCGTGTCATCGCCTATGGCAAAGACATCAAACGGAACCGACGGGAAACTGCCCTCTGAATTTTCCTGTAGCATTTGCTTTAGCTTTGCAGCCGTCAGCCGCCCCGTTGACCGCGCAACATACGCATCTGGCGCAACAGGGTCGATGATGCAAACCAGAGGCAAGGTGTAGTTGCCAAGCCCAGACGTGTAATACGCAAAGTCCTCCCGCTGTTCGTCGCAATTGCAATACCAGAGAACATACCCCGCAAGCAAGAGCGGCTTGACGGACGCATCCTCGCACGCGGTAAATCGCGTATAGGAGGTGTTGGAACAAGTATCGCGCCCGCACACCATCAATATCCTCCTGCCATTTGCCTTGGCATCCGCCAACGCATTCGCCCGGCTTGTCACCCAAGAAGTCGTACCCTGCGTTATCTTGATGATGGAACCTGCCCCATCTTCTCCGGCGCAAACCATCAGGACGCCGCTGCGAGTTCCTTCCTTCGTCATTTCCGGAAGCTCAAACGTCAGGGATTCCCCGTCGTTTCCGGAGCTCTTCTTGACTGTGATCCAATCCGAACCATCGCATACGGACCATGTCGCCGTAGAGCGAACGGGAATGGAATAAGTGTTCCTCTCCGCCGTATAGTAAACATCATACTCCACCGGCGACGCGACATCTTCGCGTCCCTGTTTCCACTCCAGAGAAATCGTTCCGTTTGCCCCATTGCGGGTGTCGACCGCAATCTTGTACGCCGTCCCCTTGGCAGCATGAAACGCAACCTTGCTTGACAAATCGTATCCAGCCGCATCAACATCGTCATTCGCCACGACGCGCGTCAGCGCATTGACGGAATTCCCAGTATAGACTGCCAGTTGCGTGTCAAGCGAACAATCCTCATCCTCGGCAGAGACGCCAGAAGCGGCGAATGTGTAGTCCCCGTCTTCTGGCGCAGTGAACGACACCCACATCGATGCACCACCCGCTTTGCCCATCACGGAATGTACCGGCTCGCCGCTTTCCTTGGTGGCGGAAGCGTTGTTTATGGAAGTCCTGCCCGCAGGCGAGGCAATACTGGCTGCCAAACGCAATTGCGTGTTCTGATTTGACTCTCTAAAGGTGATATCTCCAGAGGTTTCCCTGCTCGGAGGCAATCCATTTTTAAATGCAATGGCCCGTAATGTGACGGTACCCGCCTCATGCAAGGGGAATTCCCCCGAATACAACGGCGAGTCTTCCGTTGGCAAAGAACCGTCAATTGTGTAATGAATGGATGCTCCATCTGTTGCGCACGACATTGCAATCCTATACCACGAACCATTGTCCATCGAATACTTGGTGACATCGACATCTCCGACCCTCTCGGACGACTCTGCTTGCAGATATATGTCGTCCCTGTAGTAATTGGAAACAGAATCGTTTGAGCACGTTGCCGTCACGCCTTCAACAGACGTCGCCGAATATCCAGACTTTGTTATTTCAAGGCTATATGTTCCACTGTCGGCAAGAAAGAAGAATTGCCCGTATTTGTCGGTGCTGCATTCACCAACCCTGCTTCCGTTCTTCTTCAGGACGACACCCGCCCCCTTCAACCCCCCGTTAAGGAGTGCCATGCCGCCATTCGACGGAACTATAGCAGCAACACGCCCCGCAATAATTGCCTTCCGCTGCTTGGGATGGATATTAATTCCTATCCCCTTTACACTTGTATATGTGCCTCCTGCTGTTCTAAACGTTTGCGGAACATACCATGCATTAGCGGACTCAATAAGCCATCCAAAGTTCACATGGATCTTCCGCGTAGAACCTACGTACCGAAGACCGTCAACAACTACGCTATGACCTGCCAGTTTCATTGAGACTGGACATTCCGCAATCAAATTAGGAATTACTTGCTTGTCGAAATTACAAACCGAGCCATTCCCGGCCGTAAAATCAGAATCCCTCAAATACTGCCAAAAGGCGCCGCAATAGGAAAACGACGACACGAGTTTTTCCACCATGGTTTCCGTGGCCATCGAAGTCTCAGGACCATAATCCGAATCGGAAAGGCCACATGCTCTTCCAATGGCCCGCGTAAGCTTTCCAATGGCCTTTCTCCCGGTTTCGTCGGAATTCTTGGCGGGAGATGCAGGCATGCTGCTAAAAGAGTATTCGCTACTGGGATGTTCCCATTTCTTCATAATCATTGCCCCAGCAGTCGCAACACAGCCACATGGATAATGAGTGGAAAGCCTTGGCTCGTCTTGGGGAACATTGTCAGACTCCCCCTCTTGACCCTCTACCGAAGCAGATTCTTCAGGCCATTCTGGCGTATAATAATTGTAACAGAGCAGTCCGCCGCCGCCGCCAAAGTCTTTTTGGTCATTGTGCGTTAGTTGTCCCCACAACAATTGCTTGCCAGATCTCTTGTCCCTGAGCAACGGTTCGACTCTTTTTTCAGTATGAGAACTCGAACTTGACGATTCTCCATTCGCCGCCGCAAGTAGTCGTGCCTTGGACGCTATCCGCGCTGTCGTACGGCCAAGCAGATCGTCCCATTCCTTTTGGGCATCGGTTCTGTCCGTGGCTGGCGCCGATGCCTTAAGCATGCTCGCCCTTGTCCCGCCTGATGGAGAAGTTCCACCGTCCCCGCCGAACACCTCCTTCGCCGCCGATGCGTCGGACTGGAGAATCTGCAGAAGCGGATTTTCTGGATCGTTGACGAACGTTCCGGACTCTGAATACGCCATGACTGGCAGAACCCTGTCGTCAGCGGCCGTGACGACAAAGCCCCCGCCTCGAAGGACTGCAACGTGTATCTGCGCCCCAGTCGTCTGGTTCGTGATGGTCTCAATACGCCGGACAGTCTTGCCCGTTATTGAACCGTATTTCCTCATCCACGCTTCAACGGCAACCTGCGATTGCTCTGCGGAAATCTCCTCCGCAATGGCCGTGGCTGCGTTCAGCAAAACCAAAGAAGCGGCCAACGCCAACTCTCCAAGACGAATCACGTCTCTTACCCTTGACAAGATAAATGCCGGTAGTTCTATATATTGTCCCTTCACTCCCATATCGCCGTCAGCGTGACGATTTCGCCCGGCTCTGCGAGATTGAAGACCAGCATGCCGTCGTCGTAGCGGCGGCCGCTGCCCTCCCTGCGCCAGCCCGCAAACTTCTTGCCCGCCGGATGGACAAAGCCGCATGGATTGAGCTTGGCGACCACCCCTATTGGGACGCTCTGGTCGCCCGTCGTCCCCTGCACATTCGACTCTCCAGGTTCATACACAATCCCATAGCAGTTGGGGCCAACCCATTCGGAACTTCTCGGATTGATCGATATTTCCTGCTCCGCCGAGTAATTAACGCCGGATTCGGTATATTTAGCCAGAATGGTCACCGTCTGCGGCGCATCCACCTTTACAGTCGTGAGAATCCCGCCCGAAATCGAGGCGTACGCACCACCCTTGACTATAGACCAGCTGGCGTTTACGCCATCGACCTGACCATTGCGCCGAACGATTCTCGCAACGAACTTTTCGGCAGTCCCGCCGGTTACGTACTTCTCAGACAGGAACCCGCCGCCGTTCTCCGTCTCTATGACGAGATTCTTCGCCTTGGAAGACGTGACATCCGCCTTTTGGACAACATGGCATCGGATTACATAGGCGTATGTCATGGCAATCAAGTCCACGTCAAAGGATCGGTCTTCCGCAGTGTCGTTCTCATTCGCGGAGAAAGACACCGCAAGCGTGCTGTCCTTGTCGAAGGACAGGGAATCCCATCCCCCTCCGTAGACAACTGTATTCGAATGCACCTTTTCGAGGATTGACATGCTGCCGGCCCAGTTCGGGACGGTTGCATGCACAAGATATGAACTTCCATAGCACTTGTCGAGGGGCACTTCGCATTTTCCTCCCGACTGCGGGATTTCCGCCAAAAGCACGATACACGGCTTCCATACCGCATACAGCTTCTTGTCCAATGCGTCAAGGTTCATCTTCGTGCCGCTCAAGTACTGTGCGCTCGTTGCCGTCTGCGAAGTCGACCAGCCAAGGAACGCATATCCGTTCCTGTAGAGCGTTCCGCAGCCGGGAACGGTGACTGTGCCGGCGAACGCCCCGCTGTCGCCGCTCCTCTCAAGATAACCGCCGTCCGCTCCGTTGGCATAGTAGGTCACCCTGCATGTCCCGCCAGGGAACGACTCAAACGAGACTTCGTCCAGATATCCCGTCACGGGGAAAGAGCCGAAGGCCGCGAACGGCGACGATACGCTCCACGTTATCGTATGATAACCTGAAACGACGGGAATCGAGACATATTCCCAGACCCCCGACAATCCCAAGTTGCCCTTCGCAGACTTGCCGTCTATAAGACATGAATAACTAGCGAAGAAGCTGTCGGCCAAACACCAGAAGGACAGATTCCCCGGCCCAGTGACGGTTATGGATGCCGTCGCGGCTGTGCGAGTGGAGGTGCAGAGGACCGTAGCATCCTCTCCGTCATGCGTTATTGCCCTCTGCCCGTAAACCGCCGACGAACTGCTTATCGACACGGTGCCGCTCCAATCCATTCCCTGGGCAGGCGTTATCGTTGCGCTCCCCTTCGTGTAGGTCTTGCTGACAACGTCGCTGTTTGTCATTCCGCTCTTTACCGCAATGGCCTTGAATTGCGTCGTGGACGACACCACAACCGGCCCTGTGTATTTTGTGCTGGAAGTCGTGGGCGTCGTACCGTTTCTGGTATAGTATATTGTCGCGCCTGCAGTGCTGCACGAAATGGTCACGGATATCGACGACGACGTGAACATCCCGTCCGACGGGCTGAATACCGGCGCCGCCACCTGCTCCAGGACGGGTTCTACGCCGCTTGCCGACTCCAGCGTCAAGTCCACGCCCCATTTGTTGGCGCTGCTTCCGGAAACCGAAATCCTGCAGGGGAAGTTCTGCGCATTGAAATCACGCCATAGATCGGACGTCTCGGACAGTTTTGAAAACACGACGGACGACTCTTTCGACTCGCCCCCTGCGCCAGACGCCTTCACAATGTACGTTCCCGTGGCATTTACGCGGAAGAAATACGCCCCCTTGGAATTGGCCGTCAGCGCTGTCGTTCCCCCGTTGGGATTTCGCACTGTAACAGAGGCATACGGAACAGGCCGGCCGTCCTGCCCCAAAACACGGCCGGACACGATGTCTCCGGTCTCGCTGGGATGAATGTTGAAACAGACCTCGCCTATGTTGTGGTAGTTGTGCGTAGTCAGCTTTTCGCCAAAGAGCTGGTACCATGCGTTCTGACTTCCAGACCAACCGCAATTCAAGTGGACATAAAGCGTGCCGCCCTTGAACCCATAGCCGTCTGTCACTATTTCATGCCCCCCTGAAGTCGAAAACACGCCGATGGTTCCCGGCATCCCGGCATCCAGGCTGGCGAGAATGCAGTCGCGGATGTTTGCGCCATTTCCTATGCCAATGTCGTAATCCGTTACCATGCCAACGGCCGACGCATATCCAAAAACGCTCTTGAAACTGCGCATCATGATGCACCCCCACGTTCCAGAGCCCTTTGAAGTATAGGACATCGACGAGGCGACGCCGACTTCATATGTCAAACGGCCAACAGCCTCTATTTGCGCGGCAGAGATGGCAGGCGACGCGGAGTAGGCGACGGGCATTGACGACCAGGAGTATTTCGCACCGCCAATCGTAGTTGCATAGGCCTTCCCGTTGTACACGTATTGGAATGAGCTTTGAGGAACGGCGTTTTTGGGATGCTGCCAGAAATTCATTATTTGCGAGCCAGCAGTCGCCACGCATCCACATACCGAATTGCCCGGCGTATTGTAATTGTAGGCATTGGGGGTGTTGCTGTAGTTTCCCCATGTCGACTGGTCCCACTCGGTTTTAATCATGGGCTCGACTCGAACGTCGTCCAGTTGCGAAGACGATGCGACAGATTTGAGCAACCTGCCGCCGGAAGAAGCGGAAGATTCCGCAAGCAGGTCTTCCCACGCAGCTTCATTCTCGGTCTTTTCCCCGGACGCAGACGACAAGGGCGCGGAAGCGGCAGCCTTGAGGAGCCGCTGTTTAGACGCGGTCGAGTCTTCTTCGGCTACGGACTCAAGTCTCGCGGACATATCTCTGTTCAACAGTGCAAACAGCGGATTTCCCGTGTCTGCGTCAAACGAACCATTGTCCGAGAAGGCGATAATCGGCGAGATCTTTGTGTCGCCGGATGTGACTACAAAGCCTCCGTCGTCCAGCTGCAGCACGTGGAACAACGCCCTGTCGTTCTTTGTGAACGTCCTGGCTTCGCCGTCACTTGACGCGAACCGTGCCGTCATTGGCCTCGGATTCCTGCGAATCCAGTTCCTGACAGCCGTCTTAGCCTGCTCAGCAGAAACCTCTGCGGCAAACAGGGTCCCGGCAGACAAGAATAAGGTGAAACCAACCGCGCATAGCACAGTTGCGGTAAATCGCCTAGGTCTTAAGCTCATCGTAACTCCTTGCTTTCGTGGCAGTATGCGCATATAATACCACAAAAGGGGCGCGGATGTAAACGATAAAATGTCTACTGCCAGATTGCCGTCAGCGTGACGGTTTCGCCCGGTTCGGCGAGGTTGAAGACCAGCATTCCGTCGTCGTAGCGGCGGCCCGTATCTTTCCTGCGCCAACCCGCGAACTTCTTCCCCGTCGGCGCGGTGTAGGTGCAGCGGATGAGCTTCGCAACCTTGCCGATCTCGACGCTTTGGGTCTCCATCGCGCCGCCGCCGCCATTCGCATTGAAGGTGATACGATACGATACCGTCCTCTCGCCGAATCGCGCGACGTATTCGGCGTCGCCCGAGACGACAACCGTGCGCGTCGCCGTCGTCACGCCGTCGGACCACCCCAGGAACTCCAAGCCCGCCGCCGGCTGCGCCGTGAGCGTGACGGACGCGCCGTCGTGGTAGAAGCCGCCGCCGAAGACCACGCCGCTGGAGATGTTCTCGGTAGTGGCGACTATCTGCCGCTTCGCCTTCCACACGGCGCGAACAACCATCTGCCTGCGCTCTTCGGCCGTTCCCGCGCACGCGTCGGTGACGGTGAAGCTGAGCGTCTCCTTCGACGTGTCTATGCCAGCGGGGAAGTTGCCGTACTTGAGTTCCCAGTGGTCGAACGCCTCGCCAGGCGCGGGAATGGCAGTCAGCGCAACAGTCTCGCCCACCTTGTACACGCCAGTCCCGGTCACATATCCCTGGAGGTATGCGCCTACATTGTCCGAGCGTCGATTGTAGATGTTTCTGTCGAATATGCTATAGAACGACGCCTCTACCGCAACGGCTTTCGTTGACGACGGGAAGAACTGGAGCCGGTAGAAATCATAGTCGTCGTCGTCATCGTCGCGCGTCAGCGTGATTGTCCGCGCGGAATTCACCCTTGCGGAAATGACGCGAGGTCTGGAATATGGCCAAGGCAGGCCTACCTGTTCAAAGTACATGGATTCGGCGTCGGAGTCCTTAATCTCTACATCATTCCTGCTGTCGACACCATTGATATGGATATCATCCAGATCTTCGTACCAAATGTCTGCAAGATACAGTATGCCGGCCTCGGGCAGATAGATTGACAACGGACCGCCGGATTGGCTCCAAGAAGTCTCCAGCCAATAACTGTGGAGCGGCGCGTCGTAGGACGCCTGATGGGAATTCCATAATTCCGGACAAAGCGCAGTAAACTTTGTCGTTATCTTAAAGCCTCTGAACAGCCCGCTCGCATCGGTCGAGAAAGGCCACGTGTCATCCGTTGAATAGCTCATGTACACCACCGGGGACTTGACGTCCGTCCCCTGCTGCCACACTCGGATACCCCCGTCAATCCCGTACCAGCGGTTCTTTTCCGACGGAATGCACTTGACCACGATCCAGAAGCGACTTCCGTCCGCATTCCCGTCTGGCCACACATCCGTCGGCCATTCATATTCGATGTTGCCGTGCTCATATTCCAGAACATATCCGGAAACCCATTCGCCCTTCCAGGCACCATCCTCAACCATAGGACCTGAGATGTCGCCAGGTTCCCTGAAGTCGATCCAGCGCCCGTCCGCTTCCCAATCATTCTTCGTTGAAAGAGGCGGCATGGCTTTGTTGCGCAACTCCTCGTCCGACCAGACGGACACTTCCAAAGTTCCCTTGAAGCCCAGATTCTCAACCACCGGCCTTACATCGCTCTTTGACGCAGCCCCTCGCACCTCGAAAAGGGCATATTGGTTAAGGACTAAGTCAGGGTACACCGAGGAACATGCCGTTCCAGTGCCGATTTCCATGAGATTCGACTTTTCCAGCTCCCGTTCAGACCATCCCGTCGCCGCAACATCCTCAAACGTGTACGTGTCGCCGAAAGAAACACCGCTGGGAACAGACCCTGGCAGTACAAGGAAAAGGCCGGGCGCGTCGACAGCCTCCTCAAGACCTCCGGCATCCTCGATGTCTTCCAGCCGATCGCCGTCGCTTACGTACGGATCGCAGATATTCCAGACGCGACCGGGGAACACCGCGCCTCCCGTGATACGCACCGTGTAGTTGACAGACACCGTTACGTAGCGAATCCCGCGCAGCGAAACCCCAAGCGCATTCGCATACGACGCAACAGTCCATTTCGAGGAAAGCCCTCCGTTGCCGTCCGCAGAATTGTAGAAGCCGTTATTCCACTGAAGGTTCACAATGTGCAGTTTCGAAAGGTCAATCGGGTATCTCGTGCCCGTAGTCACGTTGTTCTGCTCAACGACGATCCACGCTCGCGTGGCCACCGATCCAGAAGACCACAGCTGATCCATCGACCTGTTCTTGCCTGCCCGCCACTCCTCCGAGTACTTGAACTTGTCGAGCATCTGCGCGTCGGTCATTACATAGACGGACTTTATGTGCGCGGCGGTCGAGGTTCCGTGCACAACTTCAGCCGCGAACGTATCGCCCGGCGTTATCGCCACGGGGAATGCATACGCCTCGCTGCCGACCAGCGCAGGCTCCTTGACGCCGTTCACTTCTACGTACTTGGAACGCCAGATCGGCGAGTCCTTCCTGCTCTCCTCGACCTTGTCCAGCCCGCAGTCATCCGCGGCGTCATACCAGAACGTATACACCTCGCCCGTAAACGTCGGGGTCTGGGCAAATGCGCCTAGCACGGCAGCTGCCGCAACCACCATTGCAACCAGTTTCTTATGGACTTTGTAGAGTAGAGACCCACGCCTCGGCGTTGCCGCGCACCTGCTTGCGCACCCTTCGGGTTGCCTTCGGCAAGGTTCCCTCCGAAGCGAAGCTTCTGCGGTGCATGATGCGACTTCCCCCTC
>JBGUVV010000228.1:0-4730 GCA_045220525.1 Kiritimatiellia bacterium | reverse complement strand
CCTTCCGCCAAGATTTGACCGATCTCAAACCAATTGTCCCACGCCATGATGTCATCCCCACCATCTGAATTGTCGTAGGCGGCGTAAAGCCAGCTCGCAGGGCCGGGGCCGACGGCGATGTCCACGGTGGACAGACGAGCGCCTGAATACGTGCTGGACAAAGCGTCGATTTCGCGGGATGCGCCAAAGCACCCAGTTACGGTATCGGACTGCGCCAGCACTGAGGGATCGCCGGCCGCAGGGCCGGCAGTTATATCGCCAGCACCCGCCGTTCCCCAATATTCGCCACTCACTTTCTCATAGAAACACGCAACTCCGTTGGTCATCGACGGAACAAGATCGAACTTAAGCCTCCCATCGCCATCCCACAGCCGGAAAGCATAAAGCCGTCCTTTCATGCCTGTAGCTGACGAATGCATATCTGAAATCGTAAAGATCAAAAGCGGGTTCACGGTGTCAAATGTGGCAGGCGTTGTCTCGACAATATGATCTCCGTCAATATAAAGGCCCGTATCTGCCGCCACCACGGAATAGCGAGTGTTTGCGCTGGTCGGATGGTTGGTCGTCGTACTGCTGCGATTGTAGTCATAACGCCAGCCCGCGCCTTCCATGTAGAACGCCGTCATGTCGTTTTTATTGGCCGTTTCCCGCGCGTTGAACACGCAACGAGTCGAAGTCACATCATCCAATGACATCGACACCTCAATCGTTTCATGCCCAGTAAGAATTGTCCCCGTATCCAAATGCTGCCATGTGTTGAAACTATGGTATTCGCATCGTGCCACACTGGCATCGGCATCCTGATCAAGAAGGAAGAACCGGATGTATCGGGATGCATTCACAGAAGTGTTCGTGAACGCATAAGTGAATGACGTCGCCAGCGGATGAATCGCGGCAATCTTCGTGACATTGTCCCACGAACCGATGTCGCTCCCGCCGTCAGTCGCTCCATGGGCGAGATACAGGTATTCCGTTTCACCGGTCGAAAAGCCGAGCTGCGCCGACCTGGCCCAGCCATCGGCATCACGGTCAATGCTCACGACGGACAACGTCCGCCCGTATGCGGACACCGCCGTAATGAGCGCGGAAAGCGCAAACACCACCTTTGCGATCTTGCCCATTTCGTGCACTTTCTTCATTTTTCGTTTTCCTTTGTTTGTATTGTGACATTCCTGGGCACACCCGTGCCCGTGAAATCCTCATTCAAACCTCATCCAGTCGATAGCGACGCGAGCGTGCTTGACCTGACACGCCTCGAACCATAGTTCGTTCACCATCCCCTTCCAATCGGGAATCGCGGAAAGATCGAGCGTGTATTCGTGGAACTCGCCGTCGCACTTGACTGGACACGACGCGATGTAACGTTCTTCGTCAATCACCAGACCGGATCCGATGATGGGATGGTCGCCCGCCCCCCACTTTAGCCGCATGTCTGGGTTCTCCACGTCGCCAAGCCCCGCCTTGGCGTTCGGGGTTATCTTCATGCGGATGCGGAACTTCACATACTTCGCCGCGTCGAAAGGCACGACGCGCTGGCGGATGTTGAAGTTGCGACGATGCCAGTTCACCCAGAAATTGAGGCACCCGTCCTTCGCCTCCAGCTCGCCGCCACCGTATGGCTGACGATACCAGCCTTCCACTGAGTCTGCAAAGTCCCAGTTCTGCACCGACGAACGGAAGAGCGGCGGATAGTCGTAGGGCCCAAGCCCCACGTCAGACGGCTTTATGTTCTTCGGCCAGCCGGAAGCGGGCTTCTCGCAAAACGCGTCGCGTATGGCATCGTACATCGCAAAACCGTACTCCTCGTTCGGCTCGATGTAGCTCCCCTCCTGCCATTCGTTGATAGGGTGGATGACCGCATGCTTAAGTCCGTTCTTCTCGCAGAACGCACGCGCCTCGCGGCAGATTGCGGCGAACTTCTCCGGCGTACGGTCGCGGATGACGACTGCCTCCGAAAATGATCGGGGGCGGGCATCCCAGCCAGTCGGAATCGGAAGCCACCACGGAACTTCCTGCTGGACAGCCTTGGTCTTCCACAGTGTAGGCATGGCCTCCATCACCATGTCGTAAGTTAACCCCTCCGCCTTCGCCGCCGCCTTTGGCGCAAGGTAACGCGCCGCATTGATGATGCCGTAGCTGATTGAAGACGCGACCCCCGCATCGCGCATTCCGAACGTGAAGACGGGATCGTATGCGGTGTTGCTCCACATGACCTGCCAGTGGATGCCGGGAAGTCCCGCCTCCTTCGCCATCTTCTCGCTGATGGCAAAAGCGCGGCGGACACCTTCATACGCATCCATCCCCGGCTTTTCCCCTCGCGCCGCCGCCTCGACGTAGAAGTCACGGTCGAGATTCTCGACGCTCCAGTAGCAGACTACAGGCTTGCCGTCTATCGTGTAGTATTCGGGCGTCTTGAAGTAGTGGTCGATCCAGTATTTCGTTACGGCGATCTGGTCCTCGGTGGAGTGCGCGCCGGGCTGGTTGTGGTTCGCGTACATCATGTACCACTTCAGGTACTTGCGGTAGCGCGCCTTGTAGTAGCCCTTTACCCAATGCTCAAGCCGCTGATAGCCTTTGTTCCAGTACCAATCGACACAGAAGCTCGAAATGCCATGCTCGACAGCCCACTTGATCTGCCAGTCTATCGCTTCGGGATTGCCCTCGTCGAACCATCCGAGAAGCGGCTTGCGCTCTGGACACGTCTGCGCGATTACGTCCCACTCCGACATCTGGTCCGTGCCGGGATAGTAGATAGCCGTGATCTCGACAGCGCTCTTCACTGGCTGCGGCTCCGGCACGTAGGCAAGAAGCGGAAGCGTCGCGCCCACCGCCGCGAAAATTGTTCCGAACAATGATCTCAACATCGCCTTGACCTTTTTGATGAAAGATTCAAGGCGTATTATAACCAATTTGCCTTTTGTTCTTCAATATGAATTATTGGCGGCTTGCACATTTTGGCGAATATCGGTTTTGCCAACACCCGGAAGGCGCTTCTTGTAGGCGAGGAAATGCGAAACCTGATTTAGGCAACATCACATTGACAATGACTTTCCGCCAAATCATACCGATTCCAATATATTTGGCGAGAAGTTCTGATGTCAAACACGCAACATTGCGCCAAATCTCAATTTATGATATAATTTGCACAAACAAGGGAGAACTAGCTCAATGATTGGCAGAGAAAATGAAATAAAGATACTCCGTGCGGCCTACGAATCGGACTATTCCGAGTTCGTGGCTGTATATGGCAGAAGGCGCATCGGCAAGACGTTTCTCATCAACGAAGTGTTCAACTACAAATTCGCCTTCCACACTGCCGGCATGGAAAACGCCACTCGCAAAGCACAGCTGTCCGCGTTCAGGGAGGCGCTGAAGAAGCAAGGCCACCCGCAATGTCCCCGTCTGTCGTCATGGATTACGGCCTTTTCCGAGCTCGAGACAATGCTTGAGAAAATGCCCGATGGGAAGAAAATCGTCTTCCTTGACGAACTTCCGTGGTTTGACACTCCATGCTCTGGCTTTCTCAACGCATTTGAGCTGTTTTGGAACGGATGGGCCACGTCACGCAGGGACATACTGCTCGTAATCTGCGGATCCGCCACGACATGGGTCGTCAACGAGGTCCTGCGGTCTCGCGGCGGACTGCACAACCGCGTAACCAGACAGATACCGCTTGTCCCCTTCACGCTGAAAGAATGCGAAGCCTACGCCAACTACAAGAACCTCGGCTTCGACCGTCGACAGATCATGGAGTGCTACATGATACTTGGCGGGGTCGCCTACTACTGGAGCCTGCTTCAGGAAGGACAGAGCGCCGCACAGAACATCGACAGGCTCTTCTTCGGAACCGCAGACGAAATGCGAAACGAATTCAGCCGACTTTTCTCCTCGCTGTTCAAGTCGTCCGCGCGCCATGTCGAAATCGTAAAGGCACTCGGAGGCAGAAAGTCCGGGATGTCGCGCGAAGAGATCATCCGCAGCCTCAAGATGAAATCCGGAGGGGAGATCAGCAGATGCCTTGACGAACTTGTGCAATGCGGATTCCTCGTGTGCAGCAGGGCGATGGCGAAGAAGAAGAAAGACGCCATATATCAGCTTGTCGACCCCTACACATTGTTCTATTTACAGTTCGTTGCGCCATGGCGCGGGAACGACAAAAGGCATTGGTCCCTGAACTACAACGCCCCGAGGGTGAACACATGGCGCGGACTTGCGTTCGAACGCGTCTGCATCATGCATTCCGAACAGATAAAGCGAGCACTTGGAATTCAGGGCGTCGAAGCCGACACGTACTCGTGGCAGTGGCGTTCTGACAGTCCCGACGAGAAAGGCGTGCAGATTGACATGCTCATCGACAGGGCGGACGGCATCGTGGACCTGTGCGAAATGAAATACAGCAATGAGCCGTATCCCCTCGACAAGAATGAATGCGAAGGCATCCTCCACCGAGCCGAGGTGTTCCGCCGCGAAAGCGGAGTGAGGAAGGCCGTACACACCGTCATCATCGCCGCGAACGGAGTCGCAAGAAGCAAATACCTTGGCAACATCCAGAATGTCGTGGACGGAACCGCGCTGTTCGCATAAACGAAAAGACAAGGCTCAGCTTCCCGGAAGTCAAAATCACTCGGGACATCGGCTCACTCTTGAGTCATTCACGAAGTAGTCTCACGAAAATTGACTGTCATATTGTGAGCACAACCTTGCCGCGGTTTTCGCCGCGCTCAAGGATG
>JBGUVV010000227.1:0-5735 GCA_045220525.1 Kiritimatiellia bacterium | reverse complement strand
GTTCATAGCGTCGTCCGGCTCGCTCTTGAACTTCTCGTAGATGTAGTGGCTCTTCGGTCCCGCGTCGAACCGGAAGCAGCTTGAGTTACCGCAGAACGGCACCTTGCGGAAGAGACGCTTCCTGAGCGCGACCCAGTTGTGGATGATGCAGAACTCGCCGGGCTTATAGTCAAAGAAGCAGCCGAGGTCGCCGGTGATTATCTGGTCGATGTCGAGAAAGAGCGTCGGCCCCTCGAGGTTCGCAAAACCGGGGGCGAACACGAGAAGCTTCACGTAGATGTTGGGCCACCCGGGATACCTGGCGTTCGGCCTGTACCATTCTGGCTTTTCGGGGAAGGGAACGGCCTCCACCCCTTCCACCAGGCCGGACGGATCGTCTGTCACACAAACGAAGCGAAAAGGACGATCAAGATGCGCCTTTACGCCGCGGTATATCCGGTTGACGTATTCCGCAGAATACAGCTTCCCCCATTTAAGCGTAAGGACGTTGACTCTTTCGTTCATGGGCGTATTATATCACAATTCACGTGAATGCCACAAGCAGCGGGAATCCTCATGCGCGCCCCTCCGAAATCGCAGCGTTGAACGCCGCGTGGTTCGGCCGCCAGCTGTCGTCAATCCTATGGTGGCCGAAGATGCCGCGGTCACATATGGCGATCCTGAAATGCTGCCGTCGCCACCAGCGGCAGTTGAGTATGTACTCAAGTTCCTGATGCCCGAGAATAGTCCTGTGCCTCGGATGCTTCTCCGCAAACGCCGAGATCTTCTCGTAGAAGCTCCGCGACACCATAAACGGCGACTCGGAGAAGTTTAGTATCCGGGAATCAACGATCAAGAAGTCGCCTTCTCGCCTGATCCACCTTGGCATGATCTTCTCGGGATGCTTTTCAAGATAGGCTACGCCTATGCGCCGGCGAATGGCGGCAAACGGACGGAGATGGCGCAGGAGGAATCTCTTGGGCGTGTCGTGGCCGTAGTCCGGAGGCAACAGCTTTTCTGCGTTCTCCAGCCGGTCATCCAACTCCCGTAGATAGTGGTACCGGAAGAACTTTTCGCACGTGTAGCCGTCGCCAAGCCGCTGCCGGTGCCGAAGCTGGACCATGTCCGCCCGGCCGCTCTTGAGCAGTTCGAGCGCAGCGCCCATCCAATACCTGGTCTCCTCCGGCGAGGTCACCACTGGATGATCGTTTTCCAGAAAGAGTATATAATCATTCTTCGCGTTCTCGAGTATCTTCTTCTGCCCGCCCCAGTTCCCACGGTTCTCGCCGTCGCCAAGCGTGCGCACGCCCATTTCCTCGCCAAGCCGGCGGTCTTCCTCGGAGTACTGGTTGTAGTAGATGAAGAACTCGCCGCAGCAGTCGAACAGCCGCGCGGCCTTGTATGTCTCGAGTGAGTGCCGCGTAGTGCGCGGCGACTTCCATCCGAGGATTGCAACGGAAAGATCGTCGTTCATTTTCACTCCTTCCCTGAAATCAGGCCAATCGCCTTCCGCGCGAGATCGGTGGCCACGCGGCCCTTGGGGGTGCGCTCAAGGTAGCCTTCCATTATCAGGAACGGCTCGTAGGCCTCTTCTATCGTGTCGGGCTCCTCGCCGACCGACACGGCTATCGTGGAGAGCCCGACGGGACCGCCCCCGAACTTGACGCATATGGTCTCGAGGATGCGCCGGTCCATCTCGTCAAGTCCACGCGGATCTATCTCAAGGAGCGCAAGCGACTCCTTTGCAACGTCGCCCGTTATGAAGTTCCCCGACTTCACCTGCGCATAGTCCCTCACGCGCCGCAGGAGGTTGTTGGCTATGCGCGGCGTTCCGCGGCTGCGCCTTGCGATTTCCGCCGCGCCGTCTCCGTCGATGTCGACGCCTATCTTCGCGGCAGACCTCTTCACTATCTCGGCGAGGTCCTCAGGCCCGTAGTAGGAGAGCCTGTTCACAAGCCCGAACCTCGCCCGCAGGGGAGCCGCGATAAGCCCTATGCGCGTCGTCGCGCCGACAAGCGTGAAACGCGGAAGGTCAAGCCGCACGGACCTCGCGTTCGGCCCCTGGTCGAGCATGATGTCGATCGCGTAGTCCTCCATCGCGGAGTAGAGATACTCCTCGACAGTCTTCGCCATGCGGTGGATTTCGTCGATGAAGACTATGTCGCCCGGCTCAAGCGAAGTAAGAAGCCCCGCGAGGTCGCCCGGCTTCGTTATCACGGGGCCGGAAGTCGTCTTCACGTTTACGCCCATCGCCTCTCCGAGGATGTAGCTGAGCGTCGTCTTGCCGAGCCCCGGAGGGCCGGAAAAAAGGACATGGTCGAGGGACTCCCCCCTCTCCTTCGCAGCCCTCACGGCAAGAAGCAGCCTGTCGCGTATCTTCTCCTGGCCGACGAATCCGTCGAAGTCCGAAGGCCTAAGCCTGTTGTCAAACGCCGTCTGGCTGTTCAGCTCCTCGCTCCGCCGTTCCTTCATCCGAGATCCTCCTGCAAAGAGACGTAGTCTTCGCCGCCGCCGAACCTCTCGAACGCGCAGTCCAGGGCATCGGCGGAATGCGCGTCCGACGAAAGGACGAACCTCACGCCGCGTTCGCGCAGCATGGCGCGGAACTCAGGCGAGGGATATGCGTCATCGAGCCAACCGCGCGAAATCGCACCGGTATTTACCTCCACCAGCTTCCCGCTCGCCGCTATCGCGTCGGCAGTAGCCTCCAGTTCGCCGCGATACCAAGAGGCCGCTTCGTCGAAAAAAGGATGCTTCGCGTTGAACTTCCTGACGAGGTCGGGGTGGCCCACGATCTCGAAGTCCGCCGAGAGGGTCGAGCGGACTGCCGCGAAATACGCCCTCACGAACGAGACGGCGTCGCCGCCGAAACCGCCGCGTATGCCCTCCGCGAGAAGACGCGGCGAGTGATCCACCGGCACAAGCGCGCCGTCCGGCGCCGCAACGAAGTGGCACGAGCCGATGACGTAGTCGTATTCGCCTGCCACCCGGCTCCACGGCTTCGCAAGCTCGGCCTCGAGCCCGAGCATGATGCGAAGCCTGCCGCGGTTTGCCTCAGCAAGGCCGCGAATCGCCGCGCGGTAGGCCGCGGAATCCCTTAGCATGTCGGAGTGGGAGGAGAACCCGAGGACGTCGAAGCCCCTCTCCACCGCCGCCTCGGCCATGGCCTCGGGCGTGTCGCGGCCGTCGCAAAACGTCGTGTGTGTATGGTAGTTCGACTTCACTTCATACGGCCGGTGTATGCGTCGGCGCCGGAGTTGTCGAGCTTCGCATTGAAAAATTCGTCCGCCGCCTTGGCGCGGTCCTTGTCCCACGGACGAGGAGTCCCGCAGAACTGCACCGCCCAGAGCTTGAGCTCCTTCTTGTGCCAGTTGACCATGCAGTTCGTGCCCCACGCCCCGCCGTGCCCAAACCACTCGTCTTCGCCGTCCTTGATAGGCGCGCGAAGCCCGAGAGAGTAGTTGGGGTCCTTCAGGTTCGCAGGGCGCGTCGAGGTCGCCAGAATCGACTTGACCGTCTCCTCCTTGAGGATGCGCACGCCGTTCTCCCCGACGCCGAGGTTCATGAGCATCTTGTAGAACTTGAGCTGATCGCGCGCAGTCGTCCAGAGGCCGGCGCCGGCGGACGAGAACACGCGGTCGTCGCCGTAGGGGCGCTGCATCCAGTCGGCATGGTCGCGCCACTTCGCCTTCTCCCCGCCCTTCACGTCGTACATCTCTATCTTCGTCGCAAGCTGCGCGTCCGTCGGCCAAAACGTAGTCTCCTTCATGCCGAGAGGATCGAGGACACGCTCCTTGAGGAACTGCTCCCAGCGCTTGCCGGTTACGACCTCGACGATTGCCGCGCCGATGTCGATGCCGACGTTCGAGTAGCGCACCTGCGTTCCAGGCTCAAACAGTATCGCCTGCGAAGCCGCTGTCGCCGCGACGGACCTAAGCGGCATGCGGCGCGACCAACCGCCCATCGCCTGCCCGTTAGGAAGCTCGAACGGGAAGCCGCCCGTATGGTTCATAACCATGCGCACGGTCAGGGTGTTCTTCGCCTTGACGAGCGTCTTGGTGCCGTTGGCGTTCGAGGCCTCGACCCAGAGTTCCTTGAACTCTGGCAGGTATTTCGACACGGGATCGTCAAGCGATATCTTCCCCTCCTCGACAAGGATCGCTATCGTGACTCCGCAAAAGCCCTTCGTCTGCGAGCACTGCATGTAGTGGTCATCGAGAGTAATCGGGCGCTTCGCATCCACGTCGGCGTAGCCGATGCAGCAAGTCTCCTGGACGCCATCCTTGTAGAACACGCTGATCGCCCCTGGCATCTCGCCGGAATCGACGTATTTCTGCAGCGCGTCGCGCGCAAACGTCGTGCCAGAGTCCTTCCACGAGACTTCGCACTTGTCGCAGCATCCGGCAACAGCCGCCGCCAAACCGATTACCACCAACAGTTTCTTCATTTCGTTGTCTCCTACCTTATAAGCCCCTCGTCTTCGGCAGCTCCGATGACGAGATTCATGTTCTGTATTGCCGCGCCAGAGGCGCCCTTTCCAAGATTGTCAAAGCGAGAGACGAGCACCGCCCGCTCATTCGTCCCATAGACTGAGACCTCCATGTCGTCGCGGCCGCTCAGGCCGGCCGAGGAGAGAAATCCACCTTCGGCCGCCGCAGGGTCGTCCACAAACCTCACCAATCCCCGTTCCCCGTAATACTCACGATAGCACGCCTTTATCGCATCGACATCTACGCCGTGAAGCGGGACCGTTACCTCCATTCCGCTCAAGTGCGGAACGACTATCGGGGAGAAGCACGGGGCGAACTCAATGCCGCATATCTTCAACATCTCCGGCAGGTGCTTGTGATGCTGGGCAAGGGCGTACTGCCGCCCGCCGAAAAACATCTCCTCGCTGCCAGCAAGCCGCTCCCCGTATTCGGCAATCATCTTCTTGCCGCCGCCGGAATATCCAGTGAGCGAAAAAGCGCAAAGCTTCTCGCTTGGCGAAACGATTCCGGCGCGGACAAGCGGCTCGACGAGCGCGATGAAGCCAGAGGCGTGGCAGCCGGGGTTCGCAATCCGCTTGGAGCTCGCGATGCGCTCGCGCCTGCCGGAAAGCTCGGGGAAGCCGTATTCCCATCCGTCGGCAGTGCGGTGCGCCGTAGAAGTGTCGATTACGACCGTGCCCGGGTTCTCCACGAGCGACACGGCCTCGATGGCCGCCGCGTCCGGGAGGCAGAGAAACACGACGTCCGCCGAGTTGATGGCCTCTTTCCTTGCGGAGACGTCCTTGCGAAGCTCCTCCGGAAGCGATACCGTCTCGATGTCGTTGCGACCGGCAATCCGCTCGCGTATCCTAAGGCCGGTCGTGCCGACCGCACCGTCTATGAAAATCTTCTTCATTTCGTTATGTATATCTTCGCCATGTCCGTCTTGTAGCAGCTCTTCTCGGAAATGTCCAGCTCCTCCTCGATCTTCTCGCCCGGGCGGACGCCCGTGAACACGATCGGGATATCGACATACGGCTTGTATCCGGCCTGCTGTATCATCTCCTCGGCGAGGTCGAGGATGCCGACGCTTTTGCCCATGTCGAGGGTGTAGATGGCCTTCTCGCTCCTGCTCGCCGCCTGGAGGACGAGCCCCACCGCCTCATGCACCGTCATGAAATAGCGCTTCATCGCAGGATGCGTCACCGTGACTGGGCGACGCGCCGCGATCTGCTCCTTGAAGAGCGGAACTACCGAGCCGGAAGAGCCAAGGACGTTCCCGAACCT
>JBGUVV010000226.1:0-9116 GCA_045220525.1 Kiritimatiellia bacterium | reverse complement strand
AGTAGGCGTCCACCAGGGCGGACGTGCGAGTATCTTCATGTCTTTGGCCGACCTCAGCACCAGCTTTATGCCGCGCGTCTGTGGCAGCACTATGCTTTCACGCCATCTGTCGGTCTCCACGAGAGCAAGGACAACGGCCTCGATTCTTGATCCTTGTTCAAGTCGTGAAATCGCATCTGGCGAAGACGTGTAGTCAACAGGGATTGTCAGACCGTCGTCGTTTAGAGAGAACAGGGCAAGCGACGGTTGCACGTCAAGGACCCTGCCCTTGATCCTCAGCAATCGTCCGTGGCTGTAGCCGTTGATCCTCGGACGTCCATGCGAATCGGTCAGAAGTTGGCGGAGTGTTGCGTCGGTTGGTTTGACATTGGAAATGGAGTCGCCAGCTTTCAGCATGGGCTTGCATCGTGCATAGATTAGGTTCATGCCGTAGAGATCGGTGTCGGGGAATCCGGTGACCACGACGCGATCACCAGCGGAAGGCAGCTCCTCAGGACGCGAGAGAGTCGCCTTGACTCGGTGGAAGTCGCGTCCGAACACCATCATCTGGTCGTCGCCCCACGTTGCCGCCACTATGCCGTCGAACCTGCGCGACTCCATTCGGACGATTTCGTCCGGGGTCATCGGCGAGTCGAAGTCGAGCGGCGGCACGTCGAAGACGTCGGCCGGCGGAGGTTGGACGACTTCGATGCCGTCGCGCTCGCGGATCGAGAGATATTTAGAGGTGTTTCTCCTGGCTCCGCTCGAGGCTCCCATAATGACGCCGGTCAGCCTGAGTCGCGCCCCGAGGGGGATTGACGCCGCTGTAGACATGTTTGAAACGTTGGCAAATGCGGCATTCAGCACGGTCGCGCCGTCCTTCACGAGCATCTGCATGGCCGAGGCGTCTATCTCGTCGCGGCGGATCTGGACGAGCGTTCCCTCGACAGTCACGAAGCGGTAGAGGAAGTCGCGTCTTGCGAGGTCTGCAAGGGTGACCGTTTCTGGCGGCGGCAGCGAAGCCATTCCAAGCTTCCGGACGCTGCGTACGCTCTCATGGATGTCGCCGTTGTCATGAAGGACGAGTTTGCCGTCGGTTTCGACGATGTCGCCGGGGCGGATGGCGATTTTCTGTGCCGAGAACAACATATGATGGCGCCCGCACTCTTCCTTGATGATGAAATTTCCACTCCCTGTGATCACCATGCCTGTGTGGCAGAATACACCGACATTTTCGACCGCAAGAGGGCTTAGCGCTTCATTTGCATCCGTCCCTGTGGTGGGCGTGTGCATTGTTGTCGCCATCATGGCGATTGAAAGAATCGGCCTCGCGCATATCATATAGATCAATCGGTATTGTATCATATCCCAGAATTAATTAGGATTATACTTTGGTATAATTGCGGGGAAAGGGAGGGGTGGTGTATAATTGTTTCATTTTCAGGGCAAGAATTTGTCATAATGAAGACGACAGGCATGAATTGTGCAGTTATTGCATCGGCTCTCGCAATGTTTGCGACGGGCGCACCAGCTTTTGAAATTGACCTGCGCAAGGCCGGAATCGAGGTGTCGCCATCTTGTGCCACGAACGAAAGCCAGCGGCTCGCGGCGAAGGAGCTTGAAAAGCATCTTGCGCTTATTGCCGGAGGCCGTGCACCGGCTGCCGCTGCCTGTTCCGCCTTCGTGATTGGCAAGGCGCCGCCTGGCGGCGCGGCGGCAAAGGCGCATGAATCGCACGCGCACGCTGTCGGCGGAAAGGTGTATTTCTGGGGCGACGACAGCAACGGGCGATATGGAACTTTGTATGGCGTCTATGGATTCCTCGAGAAAAAGCTTGGCGTTAAATGGGTGGAGCCTGGCGACAGGGGAATCGTGTTCGCAAAGCGCCGCATGGTGGAAGCGGAGGAAGGCTGGAGCTACCGCTTTTATCCGCCGTTCGTCATGTCTATTCTTCGCACTTACAACGGAAGCGCGGGGGCTTGGCTTAATCCCAAGTATCACGACTACACTCCGGTCGCGCTGCGCATTGACGAGGCGCGCGCAAAGGCACTTGGCGCCGAGCGGGTCGAATGGGTGCGGCGCATGCGGCACCAGTCACGACGGCGCTTCTCCTACGGCCATGCTTTCGAGAAATGGAACGAACGGTTCGCTGAAACGCGCCCGGAACTGCTCGCCATGGACAAGAACGGCAAGCGGGGATATCCGGGCGAGAGGGGCAGGGACTCTCGCAATGCGAGGTATCTCAAACTCTGCGTCTCGAATCCCGCCGTCGCCGACCAGATAATAGCGGACTGGTGCAACGCCGGCACCAACGAATACCTGAACGTGTGCCCGAACGACGCACACGGCTACTGCCTCTGCGACAAATGCCGCTCGTGGGACGCAGACCTCCCGGGCGAGGACTTCAATACCCACAAGACAGACCGCTACGTGAAGTTCTGGAATATCGTTGCCGAAAAGGCGCGAGCCATTCGTCCCGACGTGAAGCTGATAACGTATTTCTATGCTGCGTATCGCATGCCGCCTCGTCGCGAGAAGCTGCTATATCCCGAAAACGTCCTCGCCGGAATCGTGCCTACGACAGCGGAGGATTCTGCAGAGATGGTTGGAGGCTGGTACAAGATGGGGCTCAGGCACTACTTCGTCCGTCCGAACTATCTTTGCAGTTCTGTCGCGGTCATGCGTGGATATGAGCGCTACTTCTGCGAGGAGTTCAAGCAGCATGTAGCCCTTGGCATGATAGGCGCCGACGAGGACAACACCCCTCGCGCCACGACGCAATTCGAAACGTATGTCATCGCGCGCCTCATCGCCGAGCCCGACCTGACGTTTGATGAGATAGAGGCTGAATTCCTTTCGCAGTACGGAAGCGCCGCGCCGGAGATGAAGGAATGCTTTGTGCGCATCCGGGAGCGCGGAGAGATGGGACGCGCAGAGTCCGTAGCGCGGGCAAAGAAGAAGATTGCCGCAGATGTGTTCGGTGCGGTTGACGAGTCCAATCTCTACATTACCGGCTATTCCTCGCACACGGAATCCGACTTCGACGGCGACCTTGAAGTGGTGGGTCGTGCGCTCGCCCACAACGACCTTTCGGAAATCGAGCGCTGGCGCGTGAATCGCGTCCGTGCCATCATCGAAAACGCGAAACTCACGAGGCGATTCATTCTTTCCCGCGACAAGATGAAGCTTCCCGAGTTCGCAGAGCTTGGACGCAAACTGATCTTGAAGCGCATCGAGCTCAAGGACGCCATCGACGACAACTGGGGGCGCGTCTTCAGGGGCTTCCCTGCGGAAGTCCGCTGGTGGATGCCGATAAAGGACAAGTACCTTAGGGAATTCTGGGAGCCATCGGCGCCCGCAAAGTGACAACCGTCAAGAAGTGGAGAAATGAAGATTCAAAATACAATACTCTGCATGAGTCCCTTGGCGGTGCGAATCGCGGTCGCCGTTTTGCTGTGTTGCGCGTCAGCGGTAGTTGCTTCTGCTTTTGAGGTTGACATGCGCACGGCAAGGATCGAGGTGCCGGAGCGTATTGAAAACGAAAGCCAAAGGCTTGCCGTCCAAGAGCTGAAGAAGCACCTTTCCATGATTGCCCCGGAAAGAGTCGATTCCGCATGTTCGTCGGCTCCAGTCTTCGTAATCGGAAAGGTCGCCCCGGGATGCACGGAAGCGGCGGAGCACGAGGCGCGCGCCCATGCAGTCGGCGGCAAGATCTATTTCTGGGGCGATGACTTCCATAATCCGTCGAAGGCCCATTCGCAACGGTGGGGGACGCTGTATGGAGTGTACGGCTTCCTTGAGAAGGTGCTTGGCGTGAAATGGGTCGGGCCTGGCGACAGGGGCACAGTTTTCCGGTCCCGCAATACGGTAGACGTGCCGGAAGGATGGGACTACAGATTTTATCCGCCGCTTGAAGTGTCGTGCATAAAGGTATGGCCTGGAAGGGCTGCGGCGTTGCTCAATCCGCGTCGCTACGACTACACGCCTGTCGAGCTTCGCATAAGTAAAGAGCGGGCAGCGGTGTTCGAGCTTGAATGGGAGCAGTGGATGAGACGGCTCAGGCATCAAAGACGCAAGGATTTCCCGTTCGGGCATGCATTTACGGATTGGAACAGGCGTTTCGCGGAAACAAGGCCTGAACTTCTGGCCCTTGATGAAAAGGGGAACCGCGGGTATCCTGGCGAGAATGAAAAGGATTCGTCCAGAGCCCGGTGGATCAAGCTCTGCGTCTCGAATCCCGCCGTCGCCGACCAGATAATAGCAGATTGGTGCGCTAACGGAACGAACGAATATATCAACGTATGCCCGAACGACGCCCACGGATACTGCCTCTGCGACAAGTGCCGCGCCTGGGACGCAGACCTTCCAGGCGAGGACTTCAATGCGCATAAGACCGATCGCTATGTGAAGTTCTGGAACCGCATTGCGGAAAAGGCCTGTTCCATACGTCCAGATGTTACGATCGTCACATATCTCTATTCTTCGTATCGGTTTCCTCCGCGCCGAGAAAGCCTCTCGCGTCCAGAAAGATTTTTATTCAGCGTTGTTCCTTCCCTCTATGACGATTCGGAGGGATTGCTCGGCGAATGGCGCAAGAAAGGGATGAGGCATTACTTTATTAGGCCAAACTATCTTTGCTACGTGTCCACGCCGGTGCGCGGTCTTGAACGAGTCTTGTGCGAAGATTTTAAGCGAAATCTTGCCGGAGGCATGATTGGTGTGTACTATGACAACTGCCCTCGGCCTCCGGCGCAATTTGAGTTCTATACAATCGGGCGGCTGATTGCGGAGCCGCAGCTGTCGTTTGAGGCCATTGAAGCGGAGTATCTTTTGCAATATGGCAGTGCGGCGCCGGAGATGAAGGCATATTTCAACAGAGTCAGGGCACGTGGAGAGGCGGGGCGCCTTAGATACATGAAATCGGATGAGTGCGGAAAAATCAACGGCAAGGAGCAGGCTCTTGACGACTCGCAGCTGTATGGAGCTGAATACGCCGCGCATACGGAGGCGGACTACGACGGAGACCTGGAAGTCGTGAAGCGCGCGCTTGCCCACGCCGACCTTTCAGAAGTCGAGCGCTGGCGCGTGAACCGCGTCCGCGCCATGATCGAGAACGCAAGGCTTACGCGTAAGTTCATCTATGCCCGCGACAGCATGAAAACACGTGAGTTCGCGAAGGTTGGCCGTGAATTGATTCTGAAACGCATTGAGCTGAAGGATGAAATAGACGACATCAATTGGGGGGCGGTGTTCCGGGGCTATCCTGCGGAGATCCGCTGGTGGATGTTTATCAAGGACAAGTACCTGAAGGAATTCTGGGAGCCATCAGCGCCCGCAAAGTGACAATCGTCAAGAAGAGGAGAAATGAAGATTAAAAAAGCAATGTTCTGCATGAGTCCCTTGGCGGTGCGAATCGCGGTCGCCGTTTTGCTGTGTTGTGCGTCGGCGGTAGCTGCTTCTGCTTTTGAGATCGACTTGCGCATGGCGCAGATCGAGACGTCGCCCTCTTGCGCCACGAACGAATGTCAGAAACGCGCAGTGGAGGAGCTGGAGAAGCATCTTGCGCTATTCGCCAACCGGCAGAATGCCGCCGCGGGCAGGGGCGTCCCTGTCTTCGTGATCGGAAAGGTCGCCCCGGGATGTACGGAAGCGGCGGAGCACGAGGCGCGCGCCCATGCAGTCGGCGGCAAGGTCTATTTCTGGGGCGATGACTTCCATAATCCGTCCAAGGCCCATTCGCAACGATGGGGGACGCTGTATGGAGTGTATGGTTTCCTTGAGAAGGTGCTGGACGTGAAGTGGGTTGAGCCTGGCGACAGGGGCATCGTGCTAAGGCCCCGCAATACGGTAGACGTGCCGGAAGGGTGGGACTACAGGTTCTTTCCGCCGCTTGAAAAGTCGGTTATCCGGACATGCACCGCATGGCCGGAGTCGTTGCTGAACCCGAAGAGGCGAGAATGGACCCCCGTCGCACTCCGCATCAGCGAAGACCGCGCCAAGGCGTTCAGCCGGGACTGGAATCAGTGGATGAGGCGTTTTCGTCATCAGTCGCGCAGCCGCATCTATTCAGACCATGCGTTCAGGGACTGGAACGAGCGTTTCGCCGTGACGAGGCCCGAGCTGTTGGCTTTGAACAAGGACGGAAAAAGGGGATACCCCGGCGAAAAGGCGAAGACGTCCAACAGGGCCCGGTGGCTCAAGCTCTGCGTCTCGAATCCCGCCGTCGCCGACCAGATAATAGCGGACTGGTGCAACGCCGGCACGAACGAATACCTGAACGTGTGCCCGAACGACGCCCACGGCTACTGCCTCTGCGACAAGTGCCGTGCGTGGGACGCAGACCTTCCGGGAGAGGACTTCAACGCCCACAAGACCGACCGCTACGTGAAACTGTGGAACATCGTGGCGGGCAAGGCGCTGGCGATACGGCCTGACGTGAAGATCGTCACCTATGCTTATGCGGCATACCGCATGCCGCCGCGAAGGGAGCGGCTGCTCTATCCCGACAGTTTCATTTTCGGCACCGTCCCGTCCATCGACGACAATTTCGACGAGATGATCGGAGGATGGCTTAAGAAGGGAATGAAGCATTATTTCATGCGGCCGAACTACCTTTGCCATCGCGCAGCCCCCGTGCTCGGCCGCGAGCGCCGCCTGTACGACGATTTCAAGCGCAATCTCAAAAGCGGCATGATTGGCGTGGACGAGGACAACACTCCGCGTCCGCAGGCATGGTTCGAGTTCTACACGCTCGGCAGACTGATCGCGGAGCCTGATCTGCCGTTCGAGGCCATCGAGGAGGACTACCTTTCGCAATACGGCAGCGCGGCACCTGACATGAAAGAGTATTTCGCCCGCGTCCGGGCGCGCGAGGCGATCGGCTACGGGAAAAACCTCGAAGCGAAAATGCGCAAACGTGATGGCGAGAACGGCGCGGTCTTCGACGATACGCAGCTCTACGGCACCGCGTACGCCGCGCATACCGACGATGACTACGCAGGAGACCTGGAAGTCGTGAGACGCGCTCTTGCCCACGCCGACCTTTCCGAAGTCGAGCGCTGGCGCGTGAACCGCGTTCGCGCCATGATCGAGAATGCGCGGCTTACGCGTAAATTCATCTATGCCCGCGACAGCATGAAAACACCGGAGTTCGCGAAGGTCGGCCGCGAGTTGATTCTGAAGCGCATTGAGCTGAAGGACGAAATAGACGACGTCTGCTGGGGTTCGGTGTTTCAAAACTACCCTGCGGAGGTTCGCTGGTGGATGTGGATCAAGGACAAGTACCTGAAGGAATTTTGGGAGCCGTTGGCGCCCGCAAAGTGACAATCGTCAAGAAAAGGAGAAAACATATGAAAAATACAATACTCTGCATTGCCGTGGCCGTAGTTGCGTTGTGCGTCGCCTATGCCGACACTTACGACGAAACGACGGGTTTCGTGACGTTGCTGAAGAGCGATAGCGACAAGCCGACCAAGACATCGCTTTCGACAGCCGGCAACTGGTCTGACAGCCTCCCGCCGCACGACGACCCTCCCACCAACTACTATGTTGCGGCCGGGTTGTCGCTTCGGGGGCCGGCGGACAACGTGACGTTTCCCTCTCCGCTTTTTGTCGCCGGTGATGTGCGGTGTTGCGGGGCGTGGGGCAAAACGGGTTCTTTCAGCGACTTGAGGATACTTCCAGGCGGTGCGATCAGCTATTACGATGTCGGGAAGTTGGCGGGGCAGATCACGTTTCTTTCCGAGGATGCGGAGAATCCATCCTTTATCAAATATGCCAGGTCTGAAAACACATATGCTGTGAGACTTGCGGCGCAGATCGTAGGGTCGGCAAGTAGCTGGGTCAGATTCGAAGGGACGTCAAGCGGCAAGTCGTGGATTACGGACGAAACGGGCGCGGACTGGTCGGAATTCAGGGGAACGCTCAGTCTGGCGAACGGCTTCGGCACTAGGATTACAAGTGCCGGGCTGGAAACACCCGGTACTTTTGCGCATGGCAGCAATGCGCTGATGATTGTGAACTCTGGCAAGAACTGTTCGTTCGGCAACCTTTCGTTTGCCGGAGCATCCATTGTCACGAACACCGCAAAGGTCGATGTCTCCGGGGTGCTGAATACGGGACCGGACATGGACTGGCAGTCCAGAAGCGGACATTTGCGCGTTTCGACCGTCGGCACTTTTATCATCGGGGATGGCTCTTCCTTCTCGTTTCACAAAGCGTCAAGCCACACGACCACGGAAACGTTCAGCATCACCAATCGCCTTTCCATCGGTGCGGATGTCTGCATGTCGTTTACCCTTGGCGCAACATCCGGCAACACGCCGCCCGAATATACCGTCTTCAAGCTGTCGCCAGAGGCTGTCGCTGCGGGACTTCCTGATTTCTCGTCAATCTCCGCCAGCATGAATAAATTTTCGGGTGCGCAGCCGGAAGCGTTCCTCGCCGTAAAGGACGATCCCGATGTCGAGGGTGGAAAGATCGCCTATCTCACGCACAAGAAAATCATCAAGTACATCGGCCCCAACCAGTTTGGCGCAGATTCCACCAAAATGGATACGGATGTCGATCAGTCCGATGTATGGTCGGACGGGGCATTTCCGCAGGCTGGATATGACTATTATCTGCCTTCAGGATATAAGAACAGCATCGCGTTCAGCGCACCGACCGCAGAACACCCCCATCGCGTTACATCCTTTCCCGGCGACCGCCTCATTATGGATGAGAACAGCGTTATCTATCTCCACACCTCCGTTCACTTCCCTTCGCTCCATCTCTATAGCACGGCCAAGATCCATCCACGCCAGTCATCGTTGAGCCTGACTGGGAAGGTGACCCTTCACCGTTATTCTTCCAGCAAGCCTTCCTACGTTGAGATGCTGGGCAGCGTAAATTTTGGGATCCATGCCGAAATAGATGGCGATGGCGATCTGAACGCGGAAAGCTACTATCCCGTAGCGGGTGTTGGGGCAACACTCTACCTCGGCGGCATCAACACGAACTGGACGGGTGGCATCAGGACTGCGTGGACGAAGCAGAGTGCTTCAGATCCAGATCCAAGCGAGACGGCTCACACGCGCATCGTCGTTGGCGATGGACGCAACCTCGGCGGCGCGCTTTCGGAGTTCCGCTACGATTCG
>JBGUVV010000225.1:0-4059 GCA_045220525.1 Kiritimatiellia bacterium | reverse complement strand
CCGGAAGAAGGGGTCGCCACCACGCGGCGACGCCGCGACCTTCTCCGAACTGCGGGGCGGCGCCGAAAGCGCCTTTTCACCGCCGTTCCAGCGAAGCGTCCAGCCGGCGAGCGAAACGAAGTCGAAGCGGTTGCTCACGATCACGCCACCGTCCGTCTCGCTAACGGTAACGGGCGAGAAGAGTTTGCGGACGAGCTGCCAGCTTTCCTTTGGATGTCCATCGACATATACAATTCCGTCCGAGCCGTGGGATCCGTGCGTATCCACGAAATGACGCGGATCGACCCATACGCCCTGGAACTCCGGCGGCATCGCGTCCAGCCGGGGCTTGGACTTCACGCGCGGCCAACGGCCGTTCGTCCTGAAGTAGTCCATGTCATTTTCGTCTATCCTTACGCCCTGGTCGTGCCATGCCCATACGGAGCCGCCGACAAGCTGGTCGCATCCCCAGAACTGCAGCGTGCTAGGCTGGAATTCGTCGAAGCCGTTGCCCATGGCGTGTCCGTACTCGGTCTGCAGGATCGGCCTGTCCGTCACCTTCTCGAGAAGTCTGGCGATCTTCACCGTCCCGAGGTAGTGGCCGGAGAACAACTCCGTGCGGTCCTTCGCCGCACGAAGGAACCAGTCGAGATGTTCCCCGCCTTTGCTCAGTTCCTCCGGGTGCGGCAGAACCCGCGGACGCGTGGGGTCCATCTCCTTCACGAGGTCGAGCACGGGGCCGACCGTGTTCTCGGTGTATGGATTCTCGTTGCCGACGGACCATATGACGATGGCGGGGCAGTTCTTGTCCCGGCGCACCGTGCGCACGGCCCGGTCGACAAGGGCGGGCGCCGTCGATTCCTCGCCGAGAATGACGCGCCCGCCGGAGGCGATCGGGATCTCGTCCGCAAGATAGAATCCCATCTCCGCCGCCAGTTCGTAGAAGACAGGCGCAAACGGATAGTGCGCCGTCCTGATGTAGTTCACATGGCAGCGCTTCATGAGCTCCATTCGCCTGCGGAAGTCGGCGTATCCGAACGCACGCCCGACGATCGGGTCGATTTCGTTCAGGCAGACGCCATGCAGCTTCACGGGACGGTTGTTCACCAAAATCCGCTTCCCGTCCACGCGCACCTCGCGAATCCCCACACATTCCGCGCTGCGCTGGATGACCGAGCCGTTGCCGGCGGCAAGCTCGACGACGAGGTTGTGGAGGACGGGCGTTTCGGCGGTCCAGAGCGCCGGCTGTTCGAGACGTGCGCGGAAGACCGTTTCGCCGCTCTTCGCCTCGGCCGTGAAATCGGCGACATGCCGCCATTCGCGGTCTGCGATGAACGCGTTGAGGCGGGCCCCTTCGGGGAAGTCGCCGAACGAACCGAGCGCGATGCGCACTTCCACTTCGGCGTCGCCCGATTCTTCGACGCGGCTCCGGAAAACGACGTCTTCGACGTATGCGTCGGCAACGGTGAACATCTCCACGTCGCGCTGGATTCCGCCGAAACTCCAGTCGTCGCACTGGTCGAAGCCCGCGAAGGCATTGCCCGTGACAACCGTCACGTCGAGGACGTTCTCTCCTTCCTTGAGGAGATCCGTGACGTCGAACTGGTGCAGATTGTATGCGCTGTCGGCCTCGCCGGCCCTGCGTCCGTTCACCGAGAGCGAATAGCCGTACATGACACCGTCGAAACGGATGAACACGTGCCGCCCCTTCCATGCGGGGTTGTACGCGAACACACGGCGGTACTCGCCCGTCATCGAGGAAATCCCTGTCGAGTAGCTCGGACGCGCCAGCCCCTGCGTCTGCCAGCATCCGGGGACGGCGCATTTGCGCCAATCCGTCTCGCCGGCGAAGCGGAAATCCCACGTTCCGTTGAGCGATTCCAGCACCATCCGGTCGCGCACCGGATAAACCTGGCGCTCGGCCCGGAGGGAGAGGGCCGCAAGCAAGGCAACGCCTGCCGCAAGAAATCCTTTCAGCCTCTTCGTCATCTCACAATCTCCCATGCAAGGACGCCCTTGCCGTCCGGGCCCTTCGTGTCCGCCGTGAACGAAAGAAAGCCCTTGTCGAACGCGCACGGGACTTCGCCGACGCGGCGTCCGGAAACGTCGAGCGCATGCACGCGGCATTTCTTCGCGCCGTCGAGCGCGATGAACACGGGCAGCCGCCGACGCTCCACGAGCGGACGCCCCGATTCGCCTTTCCGGAGGACGATCAGCCTGTCCGGACCCGAATACGCCACGCCGTCGCGCTGCACGTCGACGAGCGCCAGGAAGAGCAGCCGCGAAGACCTTGCCACCGGCTTTGCATCCACCGACGTCAGGAACACCGTGCCCTGCCTGTCGCCGAAATCGACTTTGAGCCGTCCGGCGGAAACCTTGCCCGACTCCGCGAACGCGGCGAACGAGCGCGGCGTCGCCAGGCGGAACGAGCCATTGGCGGGATCGAAGCGAATGCTCCCCGGCTTCGGCTCGGCGGGCATCACTGTCGATGCCATCGCATCGGCAAGCGAGAGGCGCATCGCATCGGGCGTTTCTACGTTCGGCGCGGACGCGCCCACGCCCATGCGCCAAGCGGCGTCCCGGCCCCACGGCGGCGTCGTGCCGAGCGCCAGTCCACCCTGCGGATGCACCGACTTCTCGTCGAGGACAAGCGCCAATCTTTCCTCCGACGGCGCAAGGTCGCCACGTGCAAGAAGGGCCGCGCCAACGCGCTCGGCGAGCAAGTTCAGGGGATCGACGGTGATGTCGAACCGACCCGTCGAACCGAAGAAATTTCCCTCGGCGACGTTCTTCAGGCTCTGCGCGTAGGCAAAGCGCCAAATGCCGGACCAGCCTTGGAAGGCTGCAAGAGAGGCGAGCTTCAGGCTCGTGGCGCCGCGATACGGATTGGGCGGGCCGCAATTCGTCTCGGTAATTGCAAAGGGCCTGTTCCAGACACGCTTGAAAGCGGCGTCGATTGGCCCTTTCGGGCTGAGAAAAGGATTCTCGTTTCCGACGCGGGCCGGATACGGCCCCTTCGCGCGTCCCGGCTCGTAGGCGTGGACATCGACAAAGTCGTATGCCTCCGCGCGCACGAGGCTCAGCGCGGCGCTCTGCGGCGCGTTGCTCTCATTGGAAAGCGGGACCTTGAATCCAAGTTCGTCCTGCAGGAAGCGACGCGCCTTTGACACGAACGCGCGCTGCATGTCGGCGGCGAAGTCGCAGCACGCCTGCGGCATCGTGTGCGCGTCCATGTCCTGATACTTGAGTCTCGGAAAGCGATCGACGTTTTCGCCAAGTTCGGGGTAGCAGTTCGGGTCTGCCGCGCGTTTCGCCGCGATCCAGCGACGCCATGCCGCCTGGAACGGCTCGAGTTCGCGCAGTTCCTGCTGATGGAACGCGAAGGGCCCCTCGTTGACGAGCGTCATGCCGATCCACGCCGGTTCCTCCGCCCAGGTGCGGCCCGTGTAGGGATTGCGGTGCGAAAGCCACGACCGTGCAAATGCGCACCAGTGCGCAAACGCAGGCGGATGAAACATGAAGAGCGCCTTGGCCGCCCGCGAATAGGCGGGTCCGTCCCGGTCGATCCCGACATCGCGCCACGATACGTTGCGCGACACATAGAGATCGCTTTCAATGTAGATGCCGCGCTTGAACAGCTCCGCCGCAAAGAAGTCGAGCCTGTCGACGGCCTCGGGGTCGAGGTCTGTCACGCCCAGCCGGTCCTTGCCGCCGACAAGTCCGCCGTCGTGGTGATGGATGCGCACGGCGTTGTAGCCGATGGCCGAAAGGCGCTCGGCCAGCACAACCGCCGTCTCGTGGTCTGGAAAGTTTGCGTCGTTGCAGAGGTTCGCGCCCCAGAAGCGCTGCGGAACGCCGGGAAGCCGCTCGAACTCGAAGTGGCCGCCTTTCGCGACGACGCGCCCGAACTTGCCCGCCGGCGCGTGGCGATGCGCGAGTTTCGAGAAGTCAAGCGCCGATCCCGGCTCGACCGCCTTGCGGTACTCGAACGGGATCCACCCCTCGCCGGCGGCAATGACGAACTCGCCGGAGCCAAGCTCCGACGCCGAAACTGGCGCCTTCGCGTCCAAAGCGGTGTCG
>JBGUVV010000224.1:0-10951 GCA_045220525.1 Kiritimatiellia bacterium | reverse complement strand
AGAAGAGCCTTTTCAGGAATGCCGTTCAGCTCCGCTTTCACAAGCAGAAACTCAAGATTCACTTTTGTCTTTTTAGCCATCGTTTTCACCTCCTTTCACGTTATCTTGCAAAATCACGCAATTTTCCCGTCAAAATCACCACCGTCTCAGGGGTCTCTCCCCGCCGAATCTCCCCGCCGAATCCCCGGCCGAATAAACCAGCTCGGAACCAGCGATCGCGCCACACGACATCAATTCAGGTCAAACGACATCTCGCATGTCTCGCCCGCGGCTATGCAATCGCGGCGAAGCGGCTCGGGGCCGCAGTTCGCGGACCCCAGCCCGCGAACACGCGCATAGATGCCGAGTTCTGTCTTCGACGGCTTCGGCAGGTATTCAGGATGCGGCGTCAGCAGCTGTTCCGTCGGCGAATACGGCGAAACGGCGAAGGCAAACGTCTGTCCGCGCGGCGCAACGACGGAGAGCCCGGCCTCGGGCAACATTACGAACCGCGCCTCCTCCCGCGTGCCATTGTCCTGCGTCGTCGTGAACTGGAAGCCGAAGCTCGTCGAATCGCCGCGATAACGCGCTGGAAACGCGCCCGTCTTGCGGTCGGGATAGTTGTCGTGCGGACCGCACGCAAAATAGTCCACTACCGTACGCGGCACATCCAACACAAACCGCAATCCCATGCGCTGGTACTCGACCGGCCGGCCAGTCGGACGGAATACCAAACGGACATGCGCACGCCCAGACGGCTCGATTGTCCACGTGCTCTCCACCTCGACGCCTGGCGCATCGGCCTCGACAGGCCCCAGATCAACCAAGCTGACCTCATTGGCATGCCCAAGCCGCGGCGCATCCTCCTTGCGCACACCGCGATAGGCGATTACTGAGAAGACCTCCCGCCGCCCGTCTGACAGCACCCGGTCCCCAAAGCGCTTCTTCGTCGGGCGCATTGTCCGAAGACCGTCCCTCAGTCGCTCGCGCCCGTAGCTCATGGATGATTCGCGGTACTTCGTCTCGCCGCCAACGGGCACACGGAAGCAGTCAAGCGTCAGCGGGGACTTCAGTAGCTCGCGTCCGTCGCGACGGAGCGAGACAAGCTCACCTGTTTCCTGCGAAAATGCATAGGAGAGCCGCCCCGGGAACGGCTGCGGCTGCTCGGCTACGCCGCCAAGCGACAACTGGTCCGCGGCGACGATCCACCCGGACGGGATGAGCCCCTCGTCCGCCTTCTGCACGAACTCGACGCGCAGCGCCCACTCGCCGCCTGCCGCATCCATCCGTGCGCGGCGCGCCTCCTCCGGCAGCGGAAGAAGACGCGTCTCGCAAGGAAGAAGCGTTATGTCAAAAGCGCCGCGCACCTGCGCAACGCCGTCCTTGAGCAGCGTCCAGCGGCAACAGCAGTCGGCACTGTCCCGGAAATGCCTCTTGCTGCACAACTCGACCATATCCCCCGAAAGACGGGCGGCAAACGGCTGAAAGACGTGCCGCGCCTCCTCGTAAACCGGCTCCGGACGCCTGTCGCCCGTCACGATCCCGTCAAGGATCCCCTGCCCTTCCTCTGGCTTTTCGCCGAAGCATCCGCCCCAGGCCGCCACTCGGAGACTCTTCCACTTCAGCCAGAGCGACTGGTCGGCGAAGTCCCAGAGTCCGCCGCCCATGATTCGCGTCGAGCTCTCTATGGCGGCCTGGAAATCCGCGAGGTTCCCGCACGCGTTGTTGAAGTTGTGGGCGTATTCGTTGACGTGGTACGGATAGCGGACCGGACGATTCGTCTGCACGCCGTCCGTAAGCGTAGGATCGCCGGCCGCGCACCGCTGCATCCATTCGACGGACGGATACTGCCGGGAGCCCATGTCCGTCAGCCACGGGTTGCGCTCGTACTGCACCGGGCGCGTCGGGTCCTTCTCCTTGAGATGGCGGTAGCACGTCTTGAAGTTGTCGCCAGGTCCCGCCTCGTTGCCCATCGACCAGATGACGATGCAGGGGAAGTTCTTGTTCCACTCGTACATCGAAGCCTGGCGCTCGACATGCGCAGCCTCCCAGCTCTTGGCCCACGAAAGGGAATGTTCTTCGTACCGCGAACCGTGCGATTCGAGATTCGCCTCGTCCATCACGTAGATGCCGTACTTGTCGCAGAGATAGTAAAAGAGTCCGCACTGCGGGAAATGGCTGTTGCGGATGTGGTTGAAGTTGCCGCGCTTGATGAGCCGGAGGTCCTCCTCAAGCTGCTTCCTGGGCACGAAATGACCGTACATCGGGTCAGTCTCGCCTCTGTTTACTCCGTTCAGCTTGATCGGCCGTCCATTGAAAAGGAACGTACGGTCTCGCTGATCGGCGGCATCGCGTATCTCCACTTCGCGGAAACCCAGCTGAAAGCCAGCCGCCTCAAGACAGCGCCCGTTCCTCTCGACCGAGACGACGAGCGTGTAGAGGTTGGGTTCCTCGGCGCTCCAGAGGCGCGGACGGGCAAACACCGTACGCCCTACGGCAACCGGAATCTCCCGTCCGTCCGCCGCGTATGCACGAGCCCTGACCTCGGCCTCGCCAGTCGTTTCCACCGACAGGTCGAGCGCCCAGTCGCCTTCATAGATTCCCTTGCGGACGGGGGCAGTCGTATAGCGAACGTCGCGAATGCGGATCTTCGGCCGACGGGTCAGGCTGACGGAACGCATGATGCCGGAGAGACGGAATATGTCCTGGCATTCCAGATAGGACCCGTCCGAGTTGCGATAGACCTCGACGGCAACCGTGTTCGTGCCCGCATGCATCAGCCGCGTCACGTCGAACGCCGCAGGCGAGCGAGAGTTCTTGGAGAAGCCGACGTACGCGCCGTTCACCCAGAGATAGAAGAACGACTCGACGCCGTCGAACTGCAGTATGAGGTCGTCGCCGATCCAGTCCGGCGGGACGACGACATCGCGGCGGTACGAGCCGACAGGATTGTCGTCCGGGCCGAACGTCCACCCCTCGCCAGTCGGCAGCCCCGTCACCCTCGGCCATTCATTAGACGTCACGGGCAGGCAGCTCGTGAAGATGTAGGGATGGTTCACGTAGATCGGGGTGCCGAAGCGCTCGCCAGAGGCCCGGATGCCCATCGCCTGCCAGGAGCACGGCACCTTGACGACAGGCCATGACGACACGTCGAAAGCCGGGTCGTGGAAGCCGACTGGTCGTTCTGACGGACGGCGCGACCAGCAAAAGCGCCAGTCGGCCTCGGAGTCGAGCGACATGTGGCGCGGCGAACATTCGGGCACGATCGCCCTCGCGCTTTCGACATCGGGAAAGCTCCCGAACCATGCACGCGGCGGCAGGCGTCCCTCGGAAAGACGCGTGTGATCCTCCCATGCAGGCGCGTTCGTCGCAACCGCAAGAGCGGCGTTCTCGACGACGTCCGCGCTTTCAGCCGTCTCCGCCGAAACCGCGCGCACTGACAGCCTGGAAATCGGCAGCGCCGGATCGCCCTGCACATTCAAGACGCGCCCGACCCGTCCCGCGCGCACATCCTCGACCGTCAGGCCGTCGATGCGCGTCAATATCCGCTCCAGGCCATCTTCAAGATGCGCCCATTGCGCATTCCGCGTAGAGACATTGACCATTGCGTTTCCGACATCCGCCGCTCGGACGCAGCGAAAGACGACATTCTCGACGAAGCCGCCGCGCGTCGGACGAGTCTTGACGTTAAGCAGCGTCTGCAACGGCCCCGTCACCGTGCAGTCCTCCATCGTCACATTGCGCACGCCGCCCGAAAGTTCCGAACCCATCGTGAAGAGCCCGTGCCCGCCCCGCGCCTCGCACCGGCGGACAAGGACGCCCTCGGTCGGGACGCCGCGTCGGCGTCCGTCTCTGTCGCGCCCGGACTTGCAACAGATCACGTCGTCGCCCTGGTCGAACACGCAGTCCTCGACCAAAACGCGGCGCGTCGATTCGAAGTTCGCGCCGTCCGTGTTGCTGCCGCGCGCATACACATCAAGATGCCGCAGCACCACGTCCTCGCAGTGGAGCATGTGGATGCACCAGAACGGAGACTGGCGCAGCCTGAATCCCTCAAGTCGCACACCACGGCAGCGATTGAACCCGATGAACTGCGGACGCATACGTGCGTCCGGAATCCGCGTCAGGTCACGCTCTGCTACCGGCACGTCTGCCGCGCCCCATGCGATCAGTTTTTTCTGTGCGGCTTTCTGCCCCTCGCCCCACTCGCGCGAATACCAAGATGCCCAGCGATCTGTTCGCGCCGTCAGGAGTCCGCTTCCCGTGATCGCCACGTTCGTCGCTCCGAATGCATAGACGAGTGGGGAGTAGTTCAGGCACTCGATTCCCTCCCATGCCGTCCGCACCGCCGGAAGATACGCCTGCGGATCATCCGTGAACTCAAGCGTCGCCCCCTGCTCGAGATGGAGGCAGCAGTTGCTGCCCAGCCGAATCGCACCCGTAAGCCACAGGCCAGAGGGCACGACGATGCGACCACCGCCCGCCTGCTCGCAGGCCGAAATGGCTGCCGAGAACGACGCAGTAGAGAGCCGTCCCTCGACCGCGCCATAGTCGGTAATGGCGAAATCCCTATCAACGGCCGTTGCAGCCCCGGCAGACAGCACAATCATCGCCAAAGCGATGGCAGCTCTCTTTGCAGCAAAATTATCTCTGTATTGACTCATAGTTTTTCGCAATTAGTGTAGATGCGATGGGGTCCATGGCATTGAGGTAGATGACCGAGCTACATGTCGTTCATCGAAAGTCCAAGACACGAGCGATTCCAGGATCTGTATTGCGGATTCTTCGACAAGAAGGCCTCCGCCTTGCGCTCAAGCGCCGTTGCGTCAAGTCGCATGGAATCGCGCTTCACTTCGTAGAGGTCAAGGCGACTTGAGAACTCGTTCTCGCAGACAAGATCAATCTCGTTCTCCCCTTTGCGATCCCACCATGCGCCCATCTTCGTGTAGGCATGTTCGCATGCGAACTTCTCGCGGAAATACCCCTCAAGCGCCAGGCCGGAAAATGACTTGTAGTCCCTCGCGACGATTCCCCGCAGTTCATCGTAGCAGTGCAGTTCCAGCAAATAGGCGTACTTCCAGATGAAGCGGAACCAAAAGCGGAGGAAGTTGTCCTTGATCTGATAGACGCAGTTCTTGTTCCCCGCTTTCTCGAATATCGGCTGCGTCTTTTCTACCAAACCGTAGTCGTCTTCAAGCTTTGTTATGTAGCCGCCGGCACTTCCGCCAAGCGACTGCTCGATTTCCGCCCTTTTCGTCCGTCCCGCCGCGATAGAGGAAAGCACGGTAAAATAGCCACTGTAGTCCTTGCCGAACTCCTCGACAAGCAACGCCTTGCCCTCGCCTAGAAACGGAGAGCCGAGCCTTATCATACTCTTGACCATCTGCTCCATTGATGTAGCGCCGTCATCCATCAGCAGAGAAACGTGACGCGCTATTCCGCCCGTGAAAGTCCACAGTGCCAGCAGGTCTTCGTGCGACCAATCCGACTTGTGGGAAGACAGGATTTCCTTCAATAGAGGAACGCCAAACGGCTCAATGCGGAACTCCGCGGTATTGCGCCCGTATAGCGGAGCCTGATCGTCCTTGAATATCTTTCCCATTAGTCGATCAATCGATCCGCAGACGACAAGGTTGATCTTTGCGCGCGAATGAAACTCGTCCCATTCTCTTGCAAAATCGCCGATTATGGATTCGTCAATCTTCAGGAGATCCTGGAATTCATCTATGAACAGCGTCAGCGGATGCTCAATCGCCCTTCCAAATACAAACCTCAGAATGTCGGCGAATCGATCAATTCGACCTGGGAACGGGACTCCTATAACCTTCTCGACAATCAGTCTAAATTCCTCGCATAACTCTGGCTGGGCCTTCTTGGTAACATAGAAATAGAGATAAGGCTCGTCACATAGCGCTTTCTTTACAAGTTCCGTCTTGCCAACGCGGCGACGGCCTGTTATGACCGTAAAACGAGCATTCTGACGAGAAATCTCGCGAATTCTCCTCAACTCCTGTATTTCATCTTCGCGTCCGAAGAACTCCACCGTATGACCTCCATTGTTAAGAATAAACATCCGCAACCACCAGTTCCGCAACAGCTGTTTCCGCAACAGCTGTTTCAGTTGCGGCGTATTCTATCATTTCTTGTATGGGCCAGTCAACCGTATTCGGTGATCTATTATGCCCTCAACGGGCGACAGGGGGCGCTCATCCACGCCAAAGGCGCAACCGCGCACTGACACCGCGCCAGCTACGTCCGAGACTACTGCAGGACGCGGATCGCAGCCGCCCGTCATCTCCACCTCAACGCTCTCAAGTCGCACGTTCCGCGCATGGCGCGCATAAAGGAAGCTGGCAGGCATCGGACTCTCGAATATCCCCGCGCCGGGATTTACCGCCTCATTCTCCGGAAGGGAAAGCTTCTTCCAGTCGGGCGCATCGGGGAACGCCTGCATCTTGAACGATGAGTCGCGAATCGTCACACCATCGATGTCCAATCCAGGAACGCCGCTGATGAAGTTCCCGACGCCGCAAAGCGCTGGCTCGGTCATTTGTATGCGCTCCAGCGTTATGTTTCGCATGGCTGTTCGACCCCAGTTCTCGCTTCCGCGCCGGCGTCCAAGGCGGAAGACGACCGGAACGCACACGCCCTTGCGCATCGTTATGTCGTGGACGCTGATATTCTCCAATATTCCGCCGTCAACCATGAGAAAGACAAGGCCGCCGGTACCATGCCGTGGGTCAGTCAGGCCCGGCCATACGGGCTGGCCGGCATTGCGACGCCAAAAGCTTGCGGCCCGCGCGACAATTTCGCAGTCGTGTATGTTGAAATTCCTCAGTATGCCGTGCGTCTCTGTGCCGAATTTTATGTAACTCGCGTTTGACGACACGCGGCAGTTCCTGATCTCGACATTCTCAGACACCCAATCGGCGTCAAAGTTCTTCATGACGATCGAGTCGTCTTCAGTCAATATGTCGCAGTCTTCGACAAGCGCATTGGACACGCAAAGGTCAATTCCATCATTGTTGTAGTTAGAGAGCGAGCGAATCGTCACTCCCTTGACGTGAACGCCTATGCAACGCCTGAGGAAGCACGTCCAAAACGCAGGATTCTCCATTCTGATTCCGCGTATCTCCACGCCGCGGCAGTCTTCGAAATAGATGTTGCGCCATCTGGTGGGGCGCTTCGTCGTCTTCGGCTCACGGTCGCCGCCGCCGTCAATGGTCCCTTTTCCGACAACGGCGATGTTCGTAGCGCCATACGCCACGAGAACGCCTGTCCGCTGGAGCTCGGCCTTGACGTCCTTCTGCCATCGGTAGAGGGTATAGTCGCTCACGGCGCTCAAAGTCGCGCCTTCGGCGAGTTCAAGGGTGACGTTGCTTTTAAGCTCCAGCTCCGCAACGGGATGCGTCCCCGCCGGAACGACGACCTTCCCACCCCCCGCCGCGCTCGCGGCGTCGATCTTCGCCTGCCATTCCCCAGTCTCGTTAACGTGTTGTGCCGCATTCGCCACAGCGGCAACAACGGTCACAGACATCAACAAAAGAGTTCTCTTAACTACAAACAAACCTCGCTCTTCTGCCGACATCTTGGAACTCCTCATTTTACAGCGGCCCGACATTGAAGGAGCGGATTTCGCCGTCGAAGAAGTCCATCGTCGGATGAATGGCGCCAAGTATTCCATATCGCTGATTCCAGAAATAGTCGGAATAGGGCTTCGCCTCCCCTTTGACGCCATCCACCTCAAACCACATCGTCTTTCGGTCGGTGGCGAAGACAACGCGGTTCCACTCCCCTTCGCGCAGCTTAGGCCCTTTAAGCCGCGCTTGTACCGTACTATGCCTGAGATTGAAGGCGTTGCCCTGTGCAGGAAACGCAAACAAAGTGCCGTCCGGCTCGATCTGCAATGTCAAGCCGCAATTGCCAGATCCATAGAGACCAAGCCTCTTCCCGAACCGATTCGGCTTTATCTCCATCTCCAGACGAAATCCGGAGAATCCGGGAACAACCTGCTGCGGCAGGGCCCACCAACCGTCCGCTGGAGCCATGCCGACCTTAAGCCTTTTTGCAAGCGGATTTCCGTTGTGACTCTCGGCTTGACCATACCCCTGTGAAAGCGACGCGGACGCGCCGCGCATTGCGGCCATGGCGCGACCTGAACCAAGATACATCACACTCCCGCGCCGACCGGAGAAGTCAGCATCAACCTTCTCGAACATGTTCTCGTCGAAGAACGTCTCGGTAACAGTCTCCTCGTCCCGTTCAAAGACGTGCGCAGCGACCTTCCTGCCGGATGGCACGTACACGCTTTCTGGACGCCCCCTCCAACGGCGATAGTCCATTCCGATAAGCTGAAGTCTAAGAACGCTCGCTTTTTCTATTGGTTTCCACTTGAACGAGAATTCCGTCTCACTGCCGTTAAA
This sequence comes from Kiritimatiellia bacterium, assembly GCA_045220525.1. Classification (GTDB taxonomy): domain Bacteria; phylum Verrucomicrobiota; class Kiritimatiellia; order RFP12; family UBA1067; genus UBA1067. Next base: position 2,549 of record JBGUVV010000224.1, on the reverse strand, counting down.
CGCCGTCGGCAAAAACTCCGTAACAGACGAGCGCGAAACAACGATGCCGCGACTGTCAGAAACATTGAAGCCATACTCGTCCAATGTCATCAAATCCTTGAGCGCAACCTCGCCACGAATCGTGTCCGCAAGGTCTATAACGACCTTTCCATTCGCAACCTCCCTGCTCGGAACGGAGAAAAGCAACGTTCCGCCCCAATTGTCGAATGGAATGTTCTTGAATGTCCAAACGCCATTCTTGTAAGAGAGTGAACGCCGACCACCATGCTCTGCGGCATTCACTCCTCCGACACGATCCACTTTGCATCCGACAACGCTTATCGTGCCGTTCATCAGAAGCTTCGAATTGTCCGAGTGCCCCTTGTACTGAATACGAAACTGCTCGTATTCGTCGGCATTTGCCGTCGCTGGGGTATAGACGTATGCCGTGTCGATGTCGTCTATGACCTCGATAGTGCGGATCGGCGCGGCGCTTTTTACCACACCCCGGACGATTCGCATACCAGTCTCGTCCGGCTCGCCAATCTCAAGCGAACCCCTTGCACCCTTCATCTGCTCCCTGAGAGGCTGCTTCACCCACTTGTGGTCGATATTCCGCAGCGGATTAAGGTCAATAGGCCAGAGTCCCGACCCTACCGCATACTCTCCGCCGTTCCATCGCACCGAGACAGCCGGACGAAGCACCCTGTGGTCGGAGACAAATTCCGTGACCTTCGAGTTGAACCAAATGCTTTCAAGCTCGTCCGCCTTGATTTTCTGCGGCGAGAACTTCTTTACAACCTTTCCATCGCCGTCGCACCATGCGAATGTCACGTCGAACACGATATCCTTGAACGTGCCGTCTGGAATGCTCCGCACTTCGACTTCGATAGGTTCGCCTGCTACAAGCGATTTTCTGTATGAGACGATGAGGTTTGGAATCGTGACGTCATCGCCGGGGAAAACATCGAGGTCGCGACCCGCGCTTTTGTCCGCGAAGTACCGCAGTATCCGCGCCGCCGAGAAGCCATTGCAGACCGTCGGGCGAAAATGGGTGTTCTCGTTCTCCTCGTCCCACTCGGGACAGAACGCGAAGTCGGCCTCCAGTGACATTGCGGCGGACAACGTACCGCACAGCATCGCCGTTCCCTGCGAATCGCGCGTGTACTGCCACCGGTAGCTGTTCTCGTGGCCAATGCGCGTGATTACACCGAGGTGCTTCACGCACTTGAACTCCGGCTCGTTCATCACTTCGCTGACAATAACATACTCGCCCCTACGGAAACGGTTTGAATCAAACCGCCGATTGTAGTAGCTGTCTTCAAGCACAAGCACAAAGCCGTCCGTACCGCGTAGGATGCGGCGAAGGCGCTCCTTCGCTGCGGCAATCGCCGAAGGGTCGGGATTGTCAAAATCTACGGCATGCTTCTCCCAGGCGTTGAAATACGGCATCACCAGAAACTTCTCGCCGTACTTCGCCTTGAAGTCCTCGCGCAACTTCGAGTAGAACCAGAGATCCGCCTCACGGCAGGCCGGGTAGCGCGTAAGAACGATCTTGTCGTCAAGACGGAATGTATTCGGCATCTTAAGCGCCATCTCAGCCGCGTCAAAGCACAACTTGACAGCCTTCTCATCGCCGAACTGGTAGGGGAGCTCCACCAACACTTCTATCTCGCCGCCCGGCATTACCGACCGATTGATGATGTCGTTGCGCCGAGCCTGCGTGAGGCAGGCCGCGAAGCCGTTCATCTTGCCGAGTCGTACAGCCTCAGCGGTCTTGAGCCACGCGGCGGGATTGAGAAAGTGTCCGTCGGCAGCCGCCTTGAATGACGTATCCTGATGAAGCGGCCGCTCATACCAACGGTGGATGAAGTCGTCGCGCTCCGCGCCGTACTTCATCTGCGCACGCGAGAATATCGCCATCGGCTTCGCCGAGACGGCAGATGCCGTAAACGCAGCCGCCAAGAGGAGGAGAACGCGTTTCATCCCGCTCACTACCTGTAGGAAATCACAAAGCCTTTCCCCGAAGGAATGTATTCGCCTGCACCGACATCGACGCGACCGTTGATCACACGCGCTCCGCCGGCGAAGTCCTTATCGCCGAGTTCTGCAATCCACTCCTCGCTCCAACTCTCGGTGATTAAAGAACGATAGTTGGCAGCGCCGCCAACTCCATCACCAGCATCGCGGGCCAAGGAACTTCCCCGCGGACGATAAGTCGTGTAGTCTATCCCAAGCTGCGCCGGAGTGACACTAAAACCATTGTTTTCATCGCCATTAACAGCATCCGCCGGACGAGGCGTAAGCGAAAGACAAGAATAGAATTTGTGCGCACCATTGGCGCTCTTCGTGCCATCCAAATTCAAAATCAACGAATTATAAACAGCCGGAACATTGCTGCCTGATGTCGATGGACAACCCGTGACAAATGTGCAGTTGAAAATCTTACTATTGCTATCAGCAGCATAAATCTCCTGATCCTTGCCAACGTCAAAAACGCAATCGGCCATCTTCTGATAAAGGGCTACATTGTACTTCTTGAATTTCGCCGCGCCGAAATAGCACCGTAT
>JBGUVV010000223.1:0-4084 GCA_045220525.1 Kiritimatiellia bacterium | reverse complement strand
AACGTCAGGTAGTCGAAGCCGTCGTAGCGTCCAGGGCCGATGAGCACACCAAGGTCGAAGGTCCCCTCGCGCAGATGGGCGACGATGTCCTCGCCGTTGCCCGATGAGACGGAAAAACATAGCTTCGGGTTCTTGCGGTGAAGCTCGTCCGCCGCGCGGGCCACAAAGCGGAACGCCGGCGTCTCGCCGGCGCCGATGGAGACCGTGCCGACGATTTCGTCCGTGTCAGACGCCTTGATCTCGGCCTCCACCCGCTCGGCAAGGTCCACGAGGTCGTCGGCGCGCTGCCTGAGCACAATGCCTTTCTCTGTCAGCGAAATTCCTCGTGCGCTGCGTTCGAGGAGCTTGTGCCCGAGCTCGTCCTCCAGCGCGGCGAGCTGCGTGGAGAGCGCAGGCTGCGAAACGTGCAGCCGTTCGGCGGCGCGAGTGATGTTCCCTTCGTCCGCCACGGCGAGAAAATACCTGAGTATCCGTAAATCCATGCCGCGTATTATACTACAGAGAACCATAATCGTCAATTATGGCTACCGATATAAAATCGGTATTTGTTATTGATGGCCGAATATCGTATAATGCCCTTGTTTCTTTTCACCCCCAAAATGTCAACACGATCAAAAGGAGAACGAGATGATGAAAGAAGTTGCTATGGCGGCGCTGGTCGCCGGTGGAGCGGGATTGGCCAACGCCGATGCGTGGGACAAGACGTTCCCGAAGTCGGAAAAGGTCGAACACTGCAAGGCGACGTTTGGAAACCGCTTTGGCATCACGCTTGCGGTGGACGTATACAAGCCGAAAGGCGCGACGGAACGGCTCGCGGCGATTGCGGTTTCGGGTCCGTTTGGTGCGGTCAAGGAGCAGTCGAGCGGACTGTATGCGCAGACGCTTGCGGAACGTGGCTTCCTGACCATCGCCTTCGATCCGTCCTTCACGGGCGAGTCGGGTGGCACACCGCGCTACGTGGCCTCGCCCGACATCAACACGGAAGACTTCCAGGCGGCGGTGGACTATCTCATCTCGCGCGACGACGTGGACGCCGACAAGATCGGTATTCTCGGCATCTGCGGATGGGGCGGGCTCGCCATCAACGCGGCTGCGGTCGATACGCGCGTCAAGGCGACGGTTGCCTCCACGATGTACGACATGACGCGTGTGACGGCGAACGGCTACTTCGACAAAGAGGACAGCGCGGCGGCGCGCAAGGCGAAGAAGGAGGCGATGAACGCCCAGCGAATCAAGGACTTCAAATCCGGCACGTACGAGCTTGGCGGCGGCGTTCCTGACAAGCTGCCGGATGACGCTCCGCAGTTCGTGAAAGACTACCATGCCTACTACAAGACGCCACGCGGCTACCATGTGCGCTCGCTCAACTCGAACGGCGGCTGGAACAAGACGTCCGCGCTCTCGTTCATCAACGCGAAGCTGCTCGCCTACGCGGGCGAGATCGAGAGCGCGGTGATGGTGTTGCACGGCGAGAAGGCGCACAGCCGTTACTTCGGCGAGACCGCCTTCAAGATGCTCAAGGGCGACAACAAGGAGCTCGTCATCGTTCCCGGCGCGTCGCATTGCGACCTCTATGATGGCGGAGGCAAGGACGCCATTCCCTTCGACCGCATCGAAGCGTTCTACAGAAAGAATTTGAAATGAATGTTTGTATTAGCCGCAAAGAACGCAAAGAACACAAAGAAAGAAGTAGATGATGAATTTGGATTCTATTGCAACACGCTTTGCGATCTTTGCGATCTTTGCGGCAAAAATATAAGATTCAATAGCGAAGCTGAGGTTTAAAATCAGGAACTTGACGATGCTAGTCGAAGAATTCAGAAAGACGATGACCGAGACGAAGTACATCCCTGCCGGGAGTGAACTTCATCAAGCGTTTCACGCATTCTCCCAGGAGGCGCTGAAGATTACGGCAGAATTGAACGGCGCGTATCATACGCCCGAGGAAGTGCGTGCGCTCATGTCGCAGCTGACGGCGAATGAGATTGACGAGTCGTTCGGGATGTTCCCGCCCTTCCACACAGACTGCGGAAAGAACACGAAGATCGGCAAGCGCGTGTTCATCAACGCCGGATGCCAGTTCCAGGATCAGGGAGGTATCGAAATCGGCGATGATGTGCTGATCGGGCCGCAGACGATCATCGCGACGCTCAACCACGATCCCGATCCCGAGAAGCGCGGCGGGATGTTCGCAAAGCCTGTCGTCATTGGCGACAAGGTGTGGCTCGGTGCACGGGTGACGATCTGTCCAGGCGTGACGATTGGCGAAGGCGCGATCGTCGGCGCGGGCGCGGTCGTGACGAAGGACGTGCCGCCGCGCACCGTCGTCGCCGGCGTGCCAGCCCGTGCCATATCTGGACAAATGATTTAGCCTTTGCGTTCTTTGCGTTCTTTGCGGCGAAAAAACAATCACAAACATGAAATGACAAGAAAGGAAATCAAAATGAACAGAAGAGACTTCGTCAAGAGCATGGGAGCCGTCGCTGGTGTGGCGGCAATTCACGGTTTTGCATTCGCAAAAGAAGGAGAAAAGAAAATGAAATGTGCAGTCATCTATTTCTCATGGAGCGGGAACACGCGCTTCGCCGCCGAGACGGTGGCGAAAAAAGCCGGTGCCGACCTCTTTGAGATCAAGGCCGAGAAACCCTACAACGCAGACTTCGGCAAGTGCTGCGACGAGGCGAAGCCTGAGTGCTACGGAAAGACGCTCCGCCCGATCAAGCCCATCGAGGGACTTGATATCGCAAAGTACGACCTCGTCTTCGTCGGCTCGCCTAACTGGTGGGGCACGATGGCGCCGCCGGTGCGCACGTGGGTGACGCAGAGCAAGGACGCGCTCAAGGGCAAGACGGTGTGCCTCTTCCAGACGCATGGCGGCGGCGGAATGCAGCGCGTGGGCAAGGAGTTCGCTGAGATCGTCGGCGACACAGCAAAAGTCCTTCCGCCCAAGGCGTTCAGCGGCTCGTCGATCAAGTCCAGCGTCGCCGCGCTGGAGGCGTTTGCCAGCGAGAGGATATCTGGCAAGTAAAACTCATCATTCTGAAACACCTCTGCGCTCTCGGCCTCTCAGCGCCTCTGCGTGAGTCATCACACCAAGAAAGAAACAATATGAAAGTGCTGCTCATCAATGGAAGTCCGCGCGCGAACGGCAACACAGCCCGCGCGCTTAAGGAAGTCGCCGACACGCTTGCGGCGGAAGGCGTCGAAACCGAGACGGTCTGGGTCGGCAACAAGCCCGTCCGCGGATGCGCCGCCTGCTACCAGTGCAAGGCGAAGAGTCTCGGCAAGTGCGTGTTCGGCGACGATGCGGCCAACGGCATCATCGAGAAGCTGAAGGATGCGGACGGAATCGTCGTCGGCTCGCCGGTCTACTACGGGCAGCCGGCCGGCGCATTCCTCGCTCTCTGGCAGCGCGTCTGCTTCGCTGGTACGGAGTTCGTCAAGGCGAAGCCCGCCGCGTCCGTCGCTGTGTGCCGTCGCGGAGGATCAACTGCGGCGTACCAGTGCATGAACATGCCGTTCGAGATGCTGAGCTGCCCCGTCGTCACGTCGCAGTACTGGAACGTGACTTTCGGACGCGAAGAGGGCGAGTGCGAACGCGACACCGAAGGAATGCAGACGATGCGTACGCTCGGGCGCAACATGGCCTGGCTCCTCAAGAACCTCAAGAGCGGCAACGCAATTCCGCGTACCGCCGACGAACCCTGGCAGCCGATGCACTTCATACGTTGATTGAAAGGCAGTGACCATGAATAGTAAGATATATCTCGCTGTTTCCATTGTCGGCTTTGTCGCGCTCTTTGCGGCGATATGGATTCTGCATCGTCCGCTGAATGTTCATGCGTGTCCGCAGAAGTTGGCAAGAGTCGTTCATTCTATTCTGGAGTGGATACTCACGGCATGGGCGATATGTCTTCTCGGATATGCGATAGCGGGCTTTCTTTGCGCCGGGCCGCCTGTGGAAGACAGAGCAATCAACCGCAATCAAGCGGCGATGCGCCTCTTCGAGAAGTGCATCAACACGAATGACCTTGAGCTTGGGCGCAAACTCATTGCGGACACGGCGGCGTTCGATACGCCCGTT
>JBGUVV010000222.1:0-7998 GCA_045220525.1 Kiritimatiellia bacterium | reverse complement strand
CTCCGCGCCTCCGCGCCTCTGCGCGAGATAAAAAACCGTCCCGGCAGACACGCCAAGAGAATCCTGTCCCTTGATTTGGAATCTTTGATTTTCCAATTATACGCTTGACAAGGCGCGCGTCTGTTTGATATACTATGCGCAATTTCAAACACCTGCTCGGGTGGTGAAATTGGCAGACACGCATGCTTGAGGTGCATGTGGAGAGATCCTTGCGGGTTCGAGTCCCGCCCCGAGCACCAGGTAAAATCCCCTGCAAATCGGTCAACGGGAAATTCGCAACCATGAAAAACTCGGCATCACTCGGCACAGTAATCTCGGCGGCTGCTATTCTGGCGTTCGCCATGCCATCGTTCGCGCAACTTTCGGTAACTCCGTGTTCGCGAATCTCGCAAGACAAAGACGCCTGGTGGGCGAAGCGCTTCGAGGCGACGCGCACTGCAGCCGAGACTGGCACTTACGACATCGTCTTCCTGGGAGACTCCATCACCCACTACTGGGAGCGCGCCGGTGCCGACGTATGGAACGCGAATTTCACCAACGCGCCGTATCGCGCCCTGAACTGCGGCTTTAGCGCCGACCGCACGGAGCATCTCCTCTGGCGTCTGCGCAACGGCCAGCTCGGCAAGCTTTCGCCAAAGGCCGTCGTCGTCATGATAGGGACGAACAACACAGGCCACCGCCCCATCGAAAAGGAATTCCCCCTCGACACAATCGTCGGCATACAGGCAGTGCTCGACGAAATCGCGAAAAAGTGCCCGTCCGCCAAGATCATCCTCCACCCGATCTTCCCGCGAGGGGCTGCGACGAACGACCCCGCGCGCGTGAGGAACGACGTCGTCAACGACGCAATAAGGAAGTTTGCCGACAAGAAGAAGATCTTCTGGTGCGACTTCAACAGCCGCCTCCTCACGGACGACGGCGTGTTGGAGCGCACAGTCGCCCCAGACCTCCTCCACCCCGGGAAGTCAGGCTATGAAATCTGGGCCAAGGCGCTGAAGCCGTATCTCGACTATGCGCTGGGAATACGCGCCAAGCCGCCGGCCCCTGCCGCAAAGCCGGCGCCTACCGCCTTGCCTACGGGGCGGGCGAATCCGCTTTCCCCGAAGCTGAAGTACAGGTGGCTCACCAAGAAAGGCCAGTACCGCCTCGCCAAAAAGCGTGCCGCAGAGCTCGATTCGCCCGACAAGACCTACGACGCCATATGGCTCGGCGACTCGATAACCCACTTCTGGGAGCACAAGGGCAACGACGAGGTATTCAACCGGAAATTCAAGAGCTACCGCATACTCAACCTCGGCTTCGGCGGCGACAGGGTTGAAAACATCCTCTGGGACGTCATGTACGGCGGATTCCTGGACGGCGTAGAGGCAAAGACCGTTTCCCTCATGATCGGCACGAACAACACATGGTCCGATTCTGCGGAGGACATCGCCGAAGGCATTTCCATCCTTCTCGCGAAGATCCGCGAAAAGCAGCCCTCCGCCAAGATCCTCCTGTACGCGCTGCTGCCGCGCGAGGTCGCGCACAAGCGCGGCGAACGCGATTTCAGGCGCAAGAACAAGAACGTCGACGAGATCATGCCGAAGCACATCCGGATAAACGAGCTCATCAAGCCCCTCGCCGACGGCAAGGACGTCATCTGGGTCGACATGACCGCCCGCTTCACCGACGAAGAGGGCCTTCCCGACATCAGGCTCCTCGGCGACGGTACGCATCCGAACGCGGCTGGATGCGAAGCCTGGGCGGACGAGGTCCTGCCAATCTACAAGCAGATGCTTGGCCGGTAACGGCGCAATTGCGGAAAGGCGAAATGCTTTCGAAACTTCTTGTCGTCGCAGGTGCGGGGCTCTATCCAGAGCTCGTGGTAAGGGGTGCCAAGCGCGCAGGAGTGGAGCGCGTTGACGTGATCGCCGTAAAAGGCTCAGCGTCGCGCGGCACCGTGCGCGCCGCCGATGGCGTCCACTGGGGCTTTCTCGGGCGCATTATGGAAAGCGTGCGCTGGGCCGGAACGCAAGGCTATGACGGAGTCGTATTCGCCGGGCAGGTAAATCCCCTTTCCCTTTTCCGCAGCAGGTTCGACGCGGAAACGAAGGCGGAGCTTGCGGCGCTGCCGGTGAAAAACGCCCACACAATCTTCCGCCGCCTCATCGCTCTATTCGAGGAAGTCGGAGTAAAGGTACTGCCCGCCTCGCTCTACATGGAAGACAACATCCCCGGCGTCGGTCCGCTCACCGAGCGCCGGTTCAGCGATTCAGAGCGCAGCGACATCGCCCACGCGATGACGGTGGCGCGCGACATGGGCGCACATGACGTCGGCCAGAGCGTCGTGGTGAAGTCGGGGATGGTTCTCGCCGTGGAGGCGTTTGAGGGGACAAACGCAGCTATCAAGCGCGGCGGCAGGCTCGGAGGCCCAGGCTCCGTTCTCTTCAAGGCCGCAAGAACCGGCCACGACATGCGTTTCGACATCCCGGTCGTAGGGCTAAAGACGCTAAAGACTATGAAGCGCGCCGGCGTCAAGGCGCTCGGCTTCCAGGCGGGGCGGCTCTTGCTCCTCGACCGCGACGAGGCGATTGCATACGCAAACCGCCATGGCATCGCCATGGAAGGCGTGGAATCTGGCCTCCCTCCGGCGCCAGTCCGCCCCTGACGGACCGCTCAGCGCACGGCCCTCGCGACAGACGCGCAATAGACTTTTGACGCGCCTGCCGATTTGAGCGTCTTCGCCGCCTCGGAAAGAGTCGATCCCGTTGTCATGACGTCGTCTACGAGAAGCGGCTGCCCAGAAACGGCGCGGTGTCCAACGACTGCGAATGTGCCTACGACGTTCTTGCGGCGATCCTCCTCGGAAAGCCCTCTTTGGCTCCGGGGCGTCCCTACGCGCCGCAGAAGTCTGGCGAAAGGCTTGCCAAGCCGCCGCGCAAGCGCCTTGGCAAGGATTTCGCACTGGCTGTAGCCGCGAAGAAACCTGCTTGAAAGCGTGGATGGGATCGGGACAACGCACGAAATCCCCTCAACGACGAAACGGACGCGCACCGACGCCTCGAGAAAATCGACAAGGTCGTCTCTCAGGTAGATAGCGTCGCGGAACTTGAATGCGTTGACGAGCTCCCTCGCGTCCCCTTCCATCCTGAAGGACGAGACCGCCCTGTCGAAACTCGGCCGAAATGCGCGGCACTCGTCGCACAGGAACTCCCCGTCGAGCCCGGGAGCGTCCCGCCCGCACTTCCGGCAGAGCCCGTCGGTCGGGAGGAAGGGAAGGCGCATGAGGCAGTCGGAGCAGATGTGACGCGCAGACCTGTCAACTTCACGCCCGCATATCTGGCACATCCTCGGCCAGACTATGTCAGAGAGGCGCTCAAGCGGGAAGATCATCCGAAAAACGCGGCGACTCGCCTGCGCCCCTCGAAAGAGGCTGAGCGAACGGCGGGGTCGTCAGACTTGAGGTTTGTAAGGACTATGGCCGCGGCACGGCGGACGGGATCGACGGCGAGATACTGGCCCGTGTAGCCCGAGTGGCATATGGCCGACGCGCTCCATCCCTCCGGAAGCGCGCCAGGGGACATGTTCCAGCCAAACGAACGGCGCCGTCCGCCGCCCTCGAACGACGCGGCAAAAAGAATCTCGTAGTATTCCCTCTCGAATGCGCGGCGGGAAAGAAGATCAGAGGCGAAGGCACGAAGGTCGCGGAAGGACGCAAAGACACCGGCGTTTCCGAGAGGGCGCGAGAAGTTGCGGGCGTTTTCGTCGCCCTTCGTCCCCAGAGGGCGCGGGCCGTGGGTGTAGATCGTGACAAGCCGCCTGTCGTCTGGCGAGACGTTCTTCCACGTCGTGGAGTCCATTCCGAGCGGCCCCCAGACGAACTTCCGCGCGGCCTCGTCGAGATCCATGCCAAGCTCGCGCTCAAGCAGGAAGCCGAGGACTATCATGTTGGTGCAGGAGTAAACGCACTTGGTGCCGCGCTCGTAAGTCGGAGGCGCAGCCATGGCCGCCGTCTCGTATTCCGCATCCGACGCGAACGGCCACTTCCCGCCGAACACGCCGGCACGCGCCATCCAGGCGTCGGTGTAGCCGGAGACGTGCGAGGCGAGGTCCCTGATCGTCGCCTTGCCGTGGACGGGGCGATCGATGTCAAGCCGCCCGGAGGCATGCAGCCTTGCGCATATCGCGGCGGTGAACACCTTGGAGACGCTTGCAATCTCGAAGAGGGAATCTTCGCATACGGAGTCTCCCGTGACCGACACCGCCGCGACAGGGCCGTCGGCCCCGCCCGCGACTGCGCAGTCAAAAAAGCCGCGCATAGCCTGCAAAGCAAGGTCCGCAGCCGCCGCAGAAGCGCGGCGGTCTGCGTCCGACGGTTCGCAAAGCCGGCATCCGCCGGCGGCAAGCGCCGTCAGCGAGGCGATGAAACGCCGCCGGTCCAAAGCGCCGCCGGATATTCGCCGGCATCTACAAGCTTGCGGATCTCGGCCACCATGTGCGGCTTGTCTTCACGGTAGGTGACGCCGAACCACGAGGACTCCGTCGGGAGGACTTTGCAGTCCGCAAGGCCCTCCTTGACGAGCTCGTCAACGACGAACGGGATGTACCATTCGCTCTTGAGCTCGCTTCCGCGAGTCTCGAGGAACTTCGAGAAACGCCGTTCGAGCTCGGCGAAGAGCGGCGGCGTAAAGCCCCAACAGTTCATCGAGACGCGGGAGTCAAGGGCGACCTTGACGGGCGCATCCGGGTTCTCGAGGTTCTCGGCGACATCGCCCGCCCTTACGAGCTTCGTCATCTCGGTGACGCTCATGAGCGAGCCGTCGGGTGCGACGTCGCAAATGCCGCGCGCCACGGAGCCGTTCTCGGAAAGCGTGAGGTCCAGCCTGTAGCCAACCATCGCAAAGTGCATCGACGCGGGATCGACGGAAGAAAGATACCCGCCGAGCCTCGCCATCGCGTCCCTGCCGTAGAAGTCGTCTGCGTTGATAACGGCAAAAGGCTCTGCGACTATCGAACGGGCGGCGCGCGTCGCATGGGCTGTGCCCCACGGCTTGGTGCGGCCCTCCGGGACGACGAACGGCGCGGGGATGTCGGCGAGGTCCTGGTAGCAGTAGCCGACGGGGAGGACTCCCTCGTACTTCTTCCCGACCTTCTCGCGGAACTCCGCCTCGAAGTCCTTCCTTATGATGAACACGACCTTTCCGAATCCGCCGCGAAAAGCGTCGAAGACCGAATAGTCGAGAATCGTCTCCCCGGACGGCCCCACGGGATCAACCTGCTTTAGACCGCCATACCTGCTGCCCATTCCGGCTGCGAGCACGACCAACGTTGGTTTCATCTTCTTTTCCTTTCCAGTGTGCTTGGGTGTTTCCCGCTACCAGCCCCCAAGCTCGGGCTGGGCGAGGTATATCTTGTCTTCAGGGCGGAACGACGTATCGGTCTGCGGGACGATTTTCTCAAGCTCCGAAAGGAACTGGAGCGTCACCGCGACAGTGTATTTCTCGCCAAGGTCCACGTCGAGGACCCGGCCAGAGGGATAGTGCAGTTCGATGATTACGGGAAGGCGCCCCGGGCTTTTCAGTATCGAGCCCCTGATGTCCTCGACCTTGCGCTTTATCTCCGGGTCGTCGTAGTGCATCTTGATGCGCAGGCCCCTTGAAATGAGAGGCAGGGCGTCCTCCAGCGGATACGCCTCCTTGAGCGTAAAGGAAAGGTCGCCTATGAGAGGATGCTCCTTCAAGGCGTCTTCGCGCGCGTAAGTCACGCGGTGGGATATCTCGCCGCACACAAGGACGAGCGAATCGACGCGCTGCTCAAGGGAAGACGCCCTTTCCCAGACTGCGGAGAAGGCCGACGCCTCGGCTCGCCCCTTTCCGTCGTCGAGGGTAAGGATCGCCCACTTCTTTCCGACGGAACCGTCGGGACGCGGCTTCGGGGTCTTTACGTCGCACATCTCGAGGAAACCCACCGCCCTTACGTCGAGCTTCTTCAAGAGGATCTTGTCGACGTTCTTGCGCATGGCGGGCCTCACCGACGAGATGGCCTTCTTGGCCGCCATCCTGTCGAACGGCAGCGCCCCCTTCGCCCTGAGGTGCGCACGGCATATTCCGTCAAGGGCCCACGTGCGCGCCTCGGAACGCTTCAAGAGCTCCTCCACCCCGAGAAGCGAAAGATCCTCCGCCTCGTCCTCCTCGCCGTCTCCCTGCGCGTCTTCCGCCCGCGCCTCGCCCTCGCCGGAATCGCCGCCTTCGCCCTCGCCTCCGTCTTCTTCCTGCTCCGGCTTTTTCTCTATCATGGAAAGGTTAAAGGGAAGGCTAACGGAGTCCTTAGCGTCGATGCGGACGATCGAAAGCTCGCTAAAGAGCCTGCGGCACGAGGAAAGCGGATCGCCAGCTATGTAGAGGCCAAGGAGGTCGCGCTCATACTTAAGCTCCTCGACGGTCGGGAACGGCGGCGAATCGGCGAGGTCCGCGTCGCTTGGCGAGGACTCGCTCGAATCGAGGATGTCGAAGAAGCTCTCCTGCGCGCTCGCCGCCTCCTTTGCGCGCGACTGCGCCTTCTTGAGAGCATAGTCGATGTTGTTGAAAAGCTTTGCGCGGTTTGGCTCGAGAGTGGAAAAGGCCCCTGTCCTCGTGAGGTTCTCGAGAACGCGCCTGTTGACCACGTTTGCACCGGCAAGGCGGATGCAAAAATCGAGGAAGCCCGCGTACGGGCCGTTCGCCTCGCGCTCCGCGACAATCGCCTCCGCAGCCGCGGCCCCCACGCCCTTTATGCCGGCGAGCCCATAGCGGATTCCGCGCGAATCGGCTGTCGGCACAAACCTGACGCCGGACTCGTTGACGTCAGGAAGCATCAGCTGAAGCCCTATGTCGCGCGCCTCTGCCACGAACCCTGGGAGCTTGTCGAAGTTGCCGATTTCGGAGGATATCTGAGCGCACATGAACTCCGCCGGGTAATGCGCCTTGAGGTAGCCCGTCTGGTAGGCGATCCACGCATAGCAGACGGCATGCGACTTGTTGAACGCATATGAGGCAAACGCCTCCCAGTCGCTCCATATCTTCTCCGTGAGCTTCCGCGCCTCCGCCTCGTCGGCCCACTTGCCGACGCGAAATTCGGGATTCGCAAGGCATCCGTCGACGAACTTCACCTTGAGCTCGTTCATGATGTCCATGAGCTTCTTGCCCATCGCCTTGCGCAGCGAATCGGACTGGCCGCGCGTAAAGCCGGCGAGCTTGCGCGAAAGGAGCATGACCTGCTCCTGATAGACCGTGACCCCGTATGTGTCGGCGAGGTGCTCCTCCATGAGGGGGTGGTCGTAGGTTATCTCCTCGTCGCCCTGCTTCCTCGCGACGAAGCGCGGTATGTACTCCATCGGCCCAGGTCTGTAGAGGGCGTTCATGGCGACGAGGTCCGTGAGCCTCTCTGGTTGGAGCGCAATGAGCCACTTCTTCATCCCCGGCGACTCGAACTGAAAGAGGCCCGTCGTCTCGCCGCGCCCGAACAGGGCGAAAGTCTCTGGATCGCCGTCGGCTATGAGATCTGGGTCGAGCTCGCCATTGGCGTTTCTTATCGCCTCAGGCACCCTCGGATTGTTCCGACCGAGAAGCGCAACGCACTCCTTCTCCACGGTAAGCGTCTTGAGGCCGAGGAAGTCCATCTTGAGAAGCCCGACCGGCTCCACGTAGTGGCCGTCGTATTGCGTGGTGAGGAGCCTGTCCTCGCGCGGCGCGCCCTTCGACGAGCCCTTCTTGCCGCCCTTCTCAGGCGTCGGCATGACAGGCAGCGTCTCGATAAGAGGATCGCGGGAGATTATTATGCCGCACGCATGTACGCCAGGCTGCCTTATTGACCCTTCCAGCCTCGCGGCTCGCTCCATGAGGGTGCGCACCGTCGGGTCCTCGGAATTGAAAGCCGCCTCCAGGTCGGGGGACGCCTCCCTCGCCTTCTTGAAATCTATCTTCGGCGTGTTGGGGACGTAGGATGCGAGCTTGTTCGTGTCGGCAAGAGGATAGCCCATCA
>JBGUVV010000221.1:0-2135 GCA_045220525.1 Kiritimatiellia bacterium | reverse complement strand
ATGCAGAAGGTGCCGCGCCACCCTCGCTCTTCAAGCATGGGCGCTGCGATTCGCAGATGATCCTTCAGAGAATCGTCAAACGTCAATGCCACGCGCAGCGGTGAAGGTGCCGGCTCGACGCCTGCCGAAAGAATCCGAAACACCTTCGCCTCGTAGAATGCAATCGGCACCGGAATGTCTATCCATTCGCCGTCACGGGAGAAGTTCTGACTTTCCCATGTGCCGCCGGACGAGAGGATGGACACTTCCGCCGCGCCCGGAGCGCGCAGACGCAGGGACGTAATTGGCTCGGAGTTGAGGTTGACCACCATCACGGCCGCGCCGCCATCCCTGCGGTTTCGCGCAAGGACGAGCACGTCCTGGCTGTTGCCGCACACAAAGGGAAGCGGTCCGCCGCATAGCCTGTCGAGAAGTTTGAGCACGTACGCCTTCCGCTCGTCGGAAAACAGATGCAGCGACATCATCTCCGCATGATAGGCGCAGACGGCTACCGTTCCGCCGAGAGCATTGCGCCAGAGGACCGCCCCTGGCGCGACCGCCTCGAACTCCGCCGCCCCGGCATATGGCGAATATCCGAGATGCGAAACGATCTCCGCGCCTTCTGAAATCTCCGAGAAAAAAGGCATGCGATCCGAAGGCGAGGCGGCATAGCGCGTCTTTGTCGCCGCATCGCGCTCCACGTTGTATCTGAACGTCCTTCTTTCCGCCGAAAGGCCTATCAGATCCCGACGTCCGCGCCTGGTCAGCGCAAGCGCCGCTTCGCCGGTCACAAGCACCTTGTGCGAAAACACCTGATCCAGCTCCGCATCGGTGAAGCGCTTCACCTCGTTCGTGCTTGAAACGACATAAACGCCGTCGCTGGCGAAGTCGCCCTCGGCGCGGAAAGGGATTCCGAACGGAATGAACACACCCTGTGCAAACGTCCCCGGATTGATCGGCATTTCGCTATGGTCCCCGGCAAGATGCCAGTTCGGGAAGCGGGAAAAGGACGGCACGGCGACCCCGGCCGCGCCCGTCGTCTCCCCGACCTCGCGCGAAAGCGCGTCAAGCAGTCCGCGATTCCGCGCCAGCACATCGACATACCCGCGCGACACCGGCGTCTGCCCCTTGTGCGCGCCTACATACCAGACCTTTGCGCCCTTCAATCCGCAAAAAGCGGATAATTCGAGGTGCGTGAAAAACGAAAGCGCCGACTTGCTCCAGAAGTTGTGCGGACACGTATCCGCTTCGCAAAGCAGGTCGATTTCCGAATCCCGGTACAGCTCGGCGAATCCAATCGTCCGAATTGCGCTTTCCGGGAGTCGCGTCTGATAGCGCTCATTGTAGCTGCCGTTGGCGAGCCTTGCCATGGGCGTCTGCCATTTCGCAGCGACGGTACGGGCCAGCGGCCCGACGAGAAATGTCTCCTCTCCGCCCATGCATACGCCCGCTGGAATCGACGGATCGACAGAATCGATCGCCGCACGGAAGCGCCGTGCAAGCCGTTCCATCATGTCGCGCTGGACGGAAAGGAACGTCTTGTATGCGGAATCGTCCTGCGACGCGGCGGCGACTCTTTCCCTGACTTCCGCCTCTGTCAATTCCGTCCCCATGCGGGCATTGAATTCGGCGATGTGTCTGGGGCAGAAGCATTCCGCGTCGTGGGAATACGCGCGCACGTCGTCGTCGGTCAGGATGAATGCAGGCCGTTCCGTCGCAAGCATGGCGAACACGCTGTCAATATACCCGGCGAAACCCGGATCGTCCGGACAGAACCGCACCTTCTCGCCCTTGACGTTTACTGTCCGCGTCCAGTTCTCCGTTTCCCTGTCAACGCGCGGCCAGTGGCCGAGAATCGACTGGACAAGAACTCCGAGGCGGACTTCCGATCCTTCCAGTTCGCGCTTGAGTGCGCGATAGCTTGCGACAAGCCGCTCCGCCTTCTCCATCGCCGGCTTTCCCTCCGGATGGAGCGAAAGACTGTACAGAACAAGGTCGCATCCCGTGCGTCTCGCATATTCCCGGCAGTCCGCGGCGCACTGCGCCTCGCGTCCGGGAGAATACGGCATGACGTTGTAAAGCGTGAAGTCGGCACCTGCAAGCGACAACAGCGCCGCGCTGCAAACAGCCAATACCGCTCCGCGCCCCAACGTCCG
>JBGUVV010000220.1:0-9362 GCA_045220525.1 Kiritimatiellia bacterium | reverse complement strand
CATCTTCACGACCGAGGTCGACGGCTGCCGCAACGTCCTGAATGCGGCGCGGAAGTTCAAGCTCGACAGGATGGTGCAGATTTCCTCTACGGCTGTCTATGGCGTTCCGAAGAAGCACCCGATCTACGAGACGGACCCCCTCGTCGGCGTCGGCCCCTACGGGCACGCGAAAATCCAGGCCGAGGACATCTGCCGCGAGGCGATCAAGGATGGGTATTGCGTCAGCATAATCCGCCCGAAGAGCTTCATCGGCCCGGAGCGGCTCGGCGTCTTCGCCCTCTTCTACGACTGGGCCTACACGGGCCACGGCTTCCCGATGATCGGCAGCGGAAAGAACCGCTACCAGCTGATGGACGTAGACGACCTCGACCACGCGATATGGAACGCGATGACGTATCCGAAAGACGTAGTAGCGACTGAGTTCAACATCGGCGCGAAGGAATTCACGACGATGAAGGAGGACTACCAGGCCGTCCTCGACCGCGCCGGCCACGGGAAGAAGATTCGCGGCACGCCCGTGGGGCCTGTCGTCTTCATCCTGCGGATTCTTGAAAAGCTCCATCTCTCGCCTCTCTATCCGTGGGTTTACGAAACGGCCTCGACGGATTCGTTCGTGTCGATAGAAAAGGCGGAGAAACTTCTTGGCTATAGTCCCAAGCACTCCAACAAGGACGCGCTCGTCAGGAACTACGAGTGGTACGTCGCGCACCTGGACGAGTTCAAGGGAAAGAGCGGAGTCTCGCACCGCGTTCCGTGGAAGCAGGGGCTTCTTGCGCTTGCAAAGCTCTTCTTCTAAAGTCAAATGGGCGTCGAAAAGAAATACCTCACGGCAGACGGGTGCCTTCGCGACGCCTGGCGTCTCGCCACTGCGATAAGGAGCTCGGGCTGGCGCCCCGACTGGCTTGTGGGCCTTTGGCGCGGCGGAATGCCTGCTGCGATAGCAGTCCACGAGTTTTTCAAGGCGACTGGCTGGAACGTCAGGCACCTGCCGCTCAAGTGCTGGAGCTATACGGGAATCGGCGAAAGCTCTGATACGGTTGAATTCCTCTTCGGCGACGAGGTGTTCGGGCTTTTCGCCCCCGGCGACAAGGTTCTTTTCGTAGATGACGTCTTCGACACCGGCGGGACTGCGGCGGCGGTCGTTGATAGGTGCCGGCGGATCGGCATTGACGGAAAGTACGCCTGCCTCTACTGGAAGCGACCCCAGAACAGGACTTCTCTCGTCCCCGACTTCTACGTCGCCGACACGGGCGACGACTGGCTTGTCTTCCCGCATGAATTCGACGGGCTTTCGCCGGACGAGATCCGCGAGAAGGACGAGCTTCTCCACAAATTGGTCGAAGGAGTGAAATGAACGCTCGCGCAGAATGCACCGTTCTCGTATGCTCGTGCGACAAATACGCAGACTTGCTCCGTCCGTTCTGCGAGCTATGGCGCAAGTTCTGGCCAGACTGCCCGTTCGACCTTGCGCTTGTCACGGAGTCTGATCCGGGAGAAGGGCTTTCCTTCGGCAGGACGATAGCATGCGGGAAGGGCGGCAACTGGTGCTCGCGGCTTGTGACGGCGCTTTCGAAGATAGAGACGCCGTATGTGCTGCTCCTTTGCGACGACTACTATCTTGAAAAACCAGTCGATACCGCCCTTGTCCTAAAGCGCCTTGCGGAAATCCGCAAGTTTGACGCGCTCAACCTCAGGATGATCCCGAATCCGGCTCCAAAGTCGTCGAATTCCTCTCCGCTTGGAGAAGATACCGATCTAATTCGCTATAGGCACCGGACGGCCTACTGCATCGCTACGCAAGCTGGCATCTGGAAGAGGGAAATCCTTTCCAGGCTTGCCGAGGGGAAGTCGTCGATATGGGAATTCGAGCGCTATGGCTCGTTCGACCCTGTGTCCGGCGAGAAGCCAATTCTCGTCACGCCGACAAAGGAGTTTCCGTTCGTCGATGCCGTCCACAAGGGATGCTGGGAGCGCTTCGGGCTTGACGTCTGCATTCAGAACGGCGTCGATCTCAGAGGAACGAAAAGGACTCTTCCGCCTCTTTCGACGCGTATCGTAGAGGGCCTCAAGGCCATAGCGTTTCGCGTCCTTCCCCTTAATCTTCTCGTGCGCGTCCAGAACCGTTTTTCCCTCGGAGCGAAAGAGCGTGCGTAGTTCCGCCGAGGGGAATGGCAGTTGTCAGGAGGTATTGCATACATGAAGGCAAAGGAATGGAGGCCATCCGGCGCGAGGGACGTCGTATTCGCGCTGGGACGCTTGACTTTGCCGACGGCGTGTTTGTGAAATAGGCAAGTTGCATTGCTCGACATCGTATTATGGGAAAAGGAAAAGAACTTACTCCGACGGCGATCGTCCTTGGCGTGTTGCTGGCAGTCGTCTTTGGCGCAGCCAACGCCTATCTCGGACTCCGCGTCGGGCTCACGGTCTCGGCATCCGTCCCGGCGGCCGTGATTTCGATGGGCGTATTGCGGTTTGTGCTGCGGCGAGATTCCATTCTCGAGAACAACATGGTGCAGACTATCGGCAGCGCGGGGGAGTCTCTGGCTGCTGGCGCGATATTCACTCTTCCGGCGCTGTACCTCTGGGCTGACGAGCGACCGGCGGAATTCGCCGTTCCAGAGCTCCTTTCGGTTACGCTGATCGCCCTCGCGGGCGGAACGCTCGGCGTGCTGCTGATGGTGCCGCTGAGAAAGCCATTGGTCGTCGATGACAAGACTCTGACGTATCCAGAAGGCCTTGCCTGCGCTGACGTCCTGCGGGCGGGCGAAGCAGGCGCAAAGCACGCGACGAACGTTTTTGCGGGGCTTGGCTTTGCGGCTTTCGTGAAGTTTGTCACGGGCGGCCTCAAGTGGATCCCAGAAACCTTCCTTTGGCCTGTCAAGGCCGTTCGCGGGGCTATCGGGCTTGACGTCTCGCCGGCGCTCATCGGCGTTGGCTACATCGTTGGCCCCAAGATTTCTTCGTTCCTGTTCTGCGGCGCGATGTTCGGGTGGCTGGTGCTTATCCCGATTATCATTGCGACGGTTCCGGAGGCGGCAGCCATGTGGGACGCCGGAAAGGTGAAGGCGGTCTGGAGCGGCTATGTGCGATATGTCGGCGCAGGGGCGATAGCCGTGGGCGGCTTCGTCTCGCTCGTAAAGTCTCTGCCGACGTTCTTCCGCGCGTTCAAGCCGCAAAAGGGCATGTCTGGCGGAGGTGGCGAAGATGGGCGAGAAGTCGGCGGACGGGATCTTCCCATGAAGACTGTCATTGGATGCCTTGCATGCGTTGTCGCTTTCATATGGCTTGTGCCGGCCGTGCCAGTCTCATTCCTCGGTGCGATTCTGATTGCGCTTTTCGGCTTCTTCTTCGCGGCGGTTTCGGCCAGGATGGTCGGACTTGTCGGCAGTTCGAACAATCCCGTTTCCGGCATGACAATCGCAACGCTTGTCGTATCCACCCTGGTTTTGAAGGAAACCGGGTCAGTCGGTGCGGCTGGAATGGTCGCGGCGATAGCGATAGGTAGCGTTGTGTGCATAGTCGCTTCAATTGCCGGTGACACTGCGCAGGATTTCAAGACTGGATATCTCCTGGGGGCGACGCCATGGAAACAGCAGATAGGTGAGTTTGTGGGCGTAATCGCATCGGCGCTTGCGATTGGCGGAGTGCTTGTCCTCCTGCATCGCGCATGGGGATTCGGGAGCGACGCCATATCCGCGCCTCAGGCGACGCTGATGAAGGTCATAGTCGAGGGCATTATGGACGGGGGGCTTCCCTGGAATCTCATCGGCATTGGCGCGGCAATAGCGGCTGTGCTTGCGCTTCTGCGCGTTCCGGTTATGCCGGTTGCAATCGGCATGTACCTGCCGGTCGGGCTTAGCGTGACGATGTTTGTAGGCGGACTTCTGCGCCTTGCGGTCTCGCGTCTGCAAGGAGAGGGAACGGCGAAGGAAGAGACGGGGACGTTGTTTTCTGCGGGACTCGTCGCCGGAGAGGGCCTTTGCGGCATTATCCTTGCGCTTCTGGCGTTGATTTGACCTCCTTAGAATTTGAAGCAGCAAAATCTGACGATTTCCCTGTAGAAAATATCCAATCAAATGCGCTGATTGTGGTATATTTCCTTTAAAGGGCTTTTATCGTCAGATGGCATCTATAGTCGACGAGATACGAAATGATCGGGAAAAGGGCGCGAAATTGCTCGAAAGCGAGTATAAAGCGGGTCTTATGTCCCTTGCTCGCCGCTTTTGCAGTGACGAATCTGATGCCGAAGAGCTTGTAAACCGCACATTTGCCATTGTTGTTGACAGAATCGACAGCTATCGTGAGCAGTCGGCGTTCTTCGGCTGGATGTCGCGCATTCTCGTCAATTGCTATTCCAAAGACGTTCGCCGCAAATCCAATGAAATGGAGTTCTGCGACGCAGAGCTACCCGAGGATGCGCAGGACGAGGATGCGAGTGCACGTGTCTTCCGAGAAGTCGACGCTTCGATTTTGCGCGATGCGATCGACCGGCTTCCGAAAGACATGAAGCAGACTCTGCTCATGCACTATTTCATGGACATGCCGGTTCGGGAGGTCGCGAAGGTGTTGTCCGTGCCGTCCGGCACCATAATGTGGCGGCTTCACTATGCCCGCAAGATTCTCGGGGCAAAGCTTGGTGCGAGTCTCAAGAAGCCGGTTGTTGCGCTTGTCGCCGCCGCGCTGTTCCTGATGGCCGGAGTGGCTGCCGTAGTGGGCGTTGTTGCGGAGATGGGGGAGATACGCGAGGCGGAGCCCGTGAGTCAGGACGTGGTGCCTGCAAGTACGGGCATGGAGTCGGCGGATAAGGATGTCGGCGACGGCGCGTTAGAGATAACGCGACCTACCAATGATGACGACCAGTTAATGACAACTTCAACTCAAAAGGAGGAAACAACCATGCAAACTACATCTATCGACGGATTGTTCCGCAAGGCATTGAGAAGTCTTGCGGCAATAGCCACGACGGCAACGATGGCCTCTGCTCCGGCTGTGGCATCTACTGCTGAATGGACGGGAGAAGGCGAGAACGCGCTTAATTCAGCCAGTTACGTGAAGGTGATGGAGAATGCTGGGCCGCTTGCGGGAACGTGGACGCTCACAGGCATAACCGCCTGGAACGGCGCGGCGCAGGTCGCTTTCACGTGCGTGTCGAACCGCCCGTATGCGGCAGCTTATTCAGGATCGGCCCAAGGCGCATTGCCGGCTGGGAACTATGTCCAACAGCTTTCGGTGTTCAACCAGTGGGACGGCTCACGCACACGCTCGTACCGCGTCCAGCTCGCGCAGCCGGTTGGTGGGAACGACATCTACGCCCGCGTCACGGCGGTGACGGTTTCGCAGGAGGACGTGAACCTTGTTGACTATCCCGACATTCGCGACTTTAAGGACGATGCCACGAAGATCGCGGCATCCTACACGGCCAATGGTGACCTTGCAAACTTCCCGATCACGAAACTCAAGTTCAAGAAGCAGACCGGCTACATCCAGTCAAACGGTGCACGTGACGCATGCGTCAACACCGGCTACTACCCCGGCCCTAACACACGCGTCGAATTCGACTTCGAGTTAACTGAACTGGATTATCCGAGTGACAAGGCGGAACTTTTCGGATCGTACCTGGCTGCGTCGACAGTGGGTGGATATGTCTACATGGATAACGCCAACAAGAATCTTTATTGTATCGTATCCGCCGCATCGGGTAGTTCATACTACCAGTATCTTAAGACTGTTTCTGCCAATAAGACTCGCCGTTGCATTGTTTTAGATTATTCCGCAAAGTCTTTTGAGGTGTGGACGGATGGGACGAGCGATTACAAGGGTACGTTGCCACAAGCCTTGCATAATAGCAACAGTGCATATCCGATGTCGATTATCGGTTCTAACTACAAGTCATACGGCTCCATCGCGTACAAGGCGTACACGCCGAAAATGAAGGTCTATGGCTGCCGCATATACGAGGCGGGAGTTCTCGTCAAGAACTTCATTCCGTGCGTCAGGGGTGGAATCCCGGGCTTCAAGGAAACGTGCGCCGGCGTATTCGTGGGCGGCAGTGTGGCGTCGCTGACCGGCGGCGGCGACATCTGGATGGATCCCGACGATCCTTACGTCGCGCTCGACTATCCAGGTGGCGTTGGCGGCAATCTGCCGGCCGGGACGAGGCTTTACTTCTCGTCGAACGACACGATAGGCCCCGATTCGCGCATAGAGTTCGACTATTCGCTGCTGACGCATACCCAGAAGGGCGACGCATTCCTGTTCGATTCATACGGAACGAAACGCATGGCGGTCTATGCGAGCGGCGGACATTACGCCTTTACCATAAACGACAGCGCAAAGTACAACCCTGCCGACATAGGCGACGTCCAGTACATGCTGACAACCAATTCGTACGGAATCCGCCGCACCGTCGTGTTGGACAAGAATTCCATCCGGTTCGTGACCGCAGGCTTCACGAATGTCGTGAAGACCGTGACTTCGGCGCAGTCCGGCACAAACAACAAGTTCGTAATCGGCAATTACGGCGACAACCTCGCGCGTTCCATGCCGATGCGGATATATGGCTGCAGGATATACGACGGTGACGTGCTGCAGAAAGACTATCGTCCGGGCGTCACGAACGGAGTGCCGGGTCTTTACGACGCTCTTTCCGGCGTGTGGCGTTTCCCGTACACAAATAGCGGCACGGGTTCCCCTATTGCGAAGGCTGGCGGCAGCATCGTCTGCACCGACGGGTCTGACGAGTCGTATCTCGAGTTCCCCGGCACGGGCAGCGGCATCGATACTGGCTACAGGGTCACCCCGACTTCGCGCATAGAGGCGGACTTCGCGCTTTGGAACACGTACAATCTTTCCACCGGTATTGTGCAGCAGTTGCTTTATCAGGCTTCGGGTACATATGTGAGGCTTGATGCAGACAAGAATTCTGACGGCGCGATGAAGTGGCTGTACAGCAATTACGTGTCGCCGTTCACCTACCACGACACGGGAGTAAGAGTTTCCAACCGCCGCATGCAGTATGTTTTGGACGGCAGCGACATGGCAATGACGCTGAAGTGCGGCGACGAGACGCTATACAACGAGGGAGTGGGAGACTGGGCCACCAATACCGGTGGCAATCTGAACAATCTGATCGTTGGTAAGTCCAACGCACATGTGCGGCTTTACGGGCTGAAGATATGGGAGTACGTCAACGACGTCAAGACGCCTGTGCGAGACTTCGTGCCATGCGTGACGAATGGGGTCGCGGGGCTCTACGATCTCTGCGAAAGCAAGTTCTATCCGCTCTCCGGCGGCAAGGTGAGCGGCAAGACCGCCGTTGGTGCGGACGAGTTCGTCACGAGACCGCAGCCGACGAAAATCGAGATTGACAGAACCGGTACGCTGTCGTGCTTCTCTGCCGCCGCGAAGTCCTACGAATGGTACGTTGACGGCGAGAAGATCGACGGAGAGACGGGAGAAACGCTGACCATCGACTGGGTCCGCCAGAAGCCACGCGTGCGCACCTATTCCGTAGTGCCTGTTTACGAGGTGTTCGGCGAGACCGTCAGGGGCAAGGCTGCCGAGGCGACGGTAGAGTTCGAGGTCAGGGGCATGACCTTGATTATTCGATAGGGGGCATGCCCCCGTTGAAAACAATGGAAAAAGGAATTGGGCGCAGGGCGTTTATCGGCGCTGGGGCGGCGACGCTTCTTGCAGGCACTGGCGGTGGAGCCGTGCGCGGCGCGAGGGGCGCTCGTGGCGACGGCGAGGTGAAGTTCTGCGCGTTTGCGGACATCCACTACTTTCCGGGCGTGTTCCCGCATGATACGCGCGAATGGTTAGAGCGCATCCTTGGTCGGGCCGAGAAGGCGAAGGTGGACTTTATAATCCACATGGGCGACTTCACCCACACGCCGGCCAAGTGCAGGGACTATGTGGATTTCTACAACGACTTCCGCATCAAGACCTACCACACCGTCGGCAACCACGACGACGACGGCAACAGCCACGAAGAGACGTTGGCGGCGTATCGTCTCGCGCGCGGCTACTACCACTTCGACCGTGGCGGGTTTCGCTTCATCGTGACGGACACCAACAACTGCCTGATGGACGGCAAGTGGATCCATTACTCAGACAGCAACTACTATGCCGTCGGGCGAAAGAGCGGGAGTCTCATCACCCGCGTGCCGCCTGAGCAGCTGGAGTGGCTCAAGGCGACAATCGAGAGCTCTCCGTATCCGTGCATCGTGACGAGCCACGCCAGCTACGAGCGCGAGGACGGCTCGCCCGACCGCGCGGCCGTGCGCAAGATATTCGACGAGGCGAATGCAAGGCATCCGGGGCGCGTCCGCCTCGTGATCAACGGCCACCACCACTGTGACCACGTGCGCATCTTGGAGAACATCGTCTATCTCGACCTCAACTCGGCCAGCTACGATTGGATGGTGAAGACACATACGGCCTATCCCGAGGAGGACGTAAAGCGCTGGAAGCACGCACGCCACTTGATCGCGTGGAACGACCCGGTAAGCGCCATCATCACCATCAACCGGAACGGGCATCTGAAGGTGGAGGGGCAGCGGAGTGCGTTTTATCGGGGCGTTACGCCGATGATGGCGGGGTTGCCTGCGACGAACGGGCGGCAGAACCGCCTCATTACGCCGAACATCCAGTCCTTCGAAATGAAGATGTCCTATTCTCACGGCGTCTGAACAGTAAGGAGCGAAGAATGACCAGGCTTGTTTTTGCAGCAGCCGCGGCGGTTGTCATGGCGGTGCGGTGCGACGCAATCAATCTGTCGAAGGAAAACTGGAGCGTTCCCAACTGGACGACCATCGTCACGGAGCCAGGCGCGATACAGGCGCGATACGGGAAGACGAAGAAGTGGTGCGGGCACGTCCAGGGCATGTGCGTCAGCTCGAACGCAATCTACTTCTCGTTCCATGACCAGATCGTGAAGACGGACTGGTACGGACGTCTTCTTGGACGCACGCCGACCGATTCGCACGGCGGCGATTGACGGTGTCATCTACCTTGCAATGGGCGCGACAGGCGATTACGATCCTGCGACGAAGAGCGGTCGGAAGTGCTGGTATTGCAAATTCAAGGCCGAGACGCTGGAACAGATTGGCGAGCCGTTTTTCGTAGATCATGGTGATGATTCTATATGCGGTTCCCAGAACATGACGACCGATGGCGGGTACATCTACGCCAGGCACTACACCGGCTTCGTCGAGCGCGTAAGTTGTAGAAAACGCGAAATACCCCCGGAAAAGTGAAGCGAAAAACTTTGTTATTCACCCTTATCCCACTTTTTGATGAGGGCCTTTTAAGCGTCAAGCGATTCGGCGCTGGTGCTCGCTGAATTGCCGGCGGATACGTCG
>JBGUVV010000219.1:0-13633 GCA_045220525.1 Kiritimatiellia bacterium | reverse complement strand
TCATGCCCTGGGGTACACTGCACGATCTTGGATGATTGTGCAATTGTGCAAAAGCGGAAGCCGGTAGGCGCAAAGCTCCGGCGCTATGCCAGGTTGCGGAAGGTTGCGCATCGGATCGTCTTGCCGCTCTTGAGGCGGACGGTCGTGACATCGCCCTCAGTCGTGACGCCGTTCTCCGCAAGCGTCTCGCCCCAGCGTATGTCTATGAGCGCGTCGCGCACCATGAAGTCGAAGTACGGCATGTCGTCAGGCGACTTCTCGAACTTCTTCTCGGGCGAGACGACGACTGGCTCGCGCCCTTCCTTGCGCCGGGCCGTAATGCAGGCCTCGACGCACTTGCAGGCCGGTCCGTAGACGACGAGGTCTTCGTCGTGACGATCATCATACCACGCCGCCTTCGCATCGGCGAGACGGTCCGCTGCGTCCCTATGCCTGTCAAGGTCTTTCGGCTGCCTGTAGGTGAACATCCACGACGCCATCAGAAAGCCCTTTATCTGGTCATGCCGAACATGCTTTTTGCAGAAGCGCACCGCCGCTTCCATGTTCCACTCCTTAGCGAGATTGCTGCCGCACGGGATCATCTCGTACCCGCCTTCGCTTAGCTCCTTGAAGGCAAGCGCACCCGCGACGCCCTCCGGCCAGTCGCGCCTGCGTATCTCGTCATTGTCGCGGACGAAGTGCCAGAAGCGGTCGTAGTGCCACGGACACTGCATCACGCTTTTCGGCATGTTGCGGTAGAACTCGTCGCGGTCAAGCCATATCTTGTCGCTCCATATCCACGGCCGCGATCCGTTCTTCTCGACCTCCTTCGCCGTGAAAAGCATGTCGTGCCACCAGAGCTCGCCCTGGCGCGACACGGCATAGCGCGATTCCCTCTGCGCGCCCATGCGCTCTTCGTCCCAGCCAAGATGGAAAAGACGCGGCTTCCCGAATATCTCGCATACGTCGCGAATCAGGTCGGCGCACACCTTGTAGTATTCGGGCGTCGCAAGCATGCGGCTATAGTCCTTGAGCCACGCGTCGTGGCAGGCGGAGAAGTTGAGCTTGGGTATCGGCTCAAGCCCAAGCCCCTTCAGCCGAACGATTTCCTCCTTCATGCGCTCGGGCGACCAGCTGCCTTTAACGGCGAGTTCGGGATGGCTCGGATATTGAAGCCCCTCGCCAAGGTCTATCAGGACAAGGTTCGCGCCTTTTCTCGCATAGTATTCCGTGACGTCGTTCCACATGTCGACGTCGGTGCGATTGAAGTCGTGCGCAAACATGTGCTCCCGCCCTGCCTTTGGCGCATCGCCGTCAAGCGGCAGCTCGCCCCACATGTTGTGGCCGAGCTGGATCATGAAACCCCAGATCAAACCATCTTTCATGGCAGGCTACCGCTCGATGAACTTGCTGAAGCCGCCGTAGTAGGTCAGGTCGGAGACATGGCCGTCCTTTAGCTCCGCGAACTGGACGATGCCGTAGATGGGCACCATGGGCTCCTGCTTGCCGTTCATCCAGTTGGGCGTGAACGCCCACGCGAAGCGCACCGCGCCATCCTTTCCACCGGGCACGAAATCAAGACCGTTGTTCCGCCCGAACCGATATTTGGCTATGACGTTGAAGTCCTTGTCGTGCACTATCACATTAGGTGTTTTCGCCGCCTCGTCGCGCGTGTAGTGGCTGGAGTAGATGTACGTGCCGTCGGTAGTCATGTTCTGCGAACCACAGGACGAATCGATGCCAGGATCTACGCTGAACGGCTCACCAATCCGATCCAGCGTCTCCGCGTCGAACTTGCAATACCAGTTCAGCCGTCCGCGCCCTTTTTCCGGATCGAACTTGCCCGACCCGCCCAAGGCGAGGTAGACGACTCCGTCAAGCGCCGTGATTCCGTCGGCGCCGCCATCCCACGGCATCTTGCGGACTTTCTGCAGTTCCAGCGTCTCCGCGTCATACACATAGATTGCCGCGCACCACTTCTCGCCGCTCCCCTTTTTCGGCTTGAGCCACACGCCCGTGTAGAGCTTGCCGTTCCAGAGGCAAATGTCGCCGCCGTGCCTGTCGGCGACTGCGCGGCCAATAAAGCGCCCGAACCAGTCGGTCTTGATGATCTGGTTGTG
Source organism: Kiritimatiellia bacterium (assembly GCA_045220525.1). Lineage (GTDB taxonomy): Bacteria > Verrucomicrobiota > Kiritimatiellia > RFP12 > UBA1067 > UBA1067. The sequence continues at coordinate 11,534 of JBGUVV010000219.1, read as the reverse complement.
ATACGAGAAGTAGATGGCGTTGGAACTTACGCACATTCCCTGGATGTGACCGCACCACACCTTGCCGTCCCACTGGTTCGTGGCTTCCATCTCCGTGACGATGGTGGACCAGTTCGGCACTTTCCATTGGTGGTCAGGCATCTGGGCGGCAGGCAGGGCGGCGCGTCCCCACGCCGCCGCGATCAAAAGAATGGCCTTGCGCATGATGCCTTCTTACCGGATTAGCATTACAATGCCAGGCTGGACGAGATAGCCGTCCTCGTCAAGGTAAAGCCTTCCGCCGCCTAACTTCCGTATGCTGCGCTGCTGGGCATCAGTGAGGGCCGCCTTGGAAGTGCCGAAGCGAATCGCCTTGTCGCGGAAGTTCTTCACGTACAGCGATCCCGTCCAAGACCGCGACGACGAATCGGCAAACGACATCGTCGCATCCACGCTCGCCAGTTCAAGCACACCCCCGCCGGCAAACACGTCAAGCGTTCCAAACGCCTGCGCCCCGCTGGCCTTGGCGAGCGTCGCGCCGTTCTTAAGCTCCACGTTCTTGCTGGCGCTGCTGCTCAAAAAACCGCTGTTCACGCCCAGGAGCAGTGTCCCCCCATAAACACATATCGCCTTGCCGCCAAGCAGCTCAAACTTGCCGTTCATCTCCATCGTGCCCGCGCCATCCTTTATGAAGTCACAGTAATAAGAGGAACCGAGCGTCTCAACATTCTTGTTGCACACTAAATCGACACCTTCGGCGACATCGTCAACATCAAATTTAAACCATCTCGCGCCACTGCCAGCCAAGATCAATCTGATATCATTGGTAGATGGCGACGTTCCTGCGACATGCCAATACGGCATGTTGGAACTGCTGTTGCCGATACGCACCTTCTTTCCCGTCAGTACGCCGCCATTCAAAAGCGTAAGATATCTCACATAGCGGTTGGCGTTGCCGGTTGATGAGGTGTCTTGGTAATCAAAACACAAAGTGCCGCCGTCAACCTCCACGAGCTGTGCATAGTTGAAACCGCCACTCATTCCATTCTGCGTCCTGAATTCTCCCCCATTCCTGATTGTGATGTCAAACCAGCCGTCTGAAATGCCCTGCTCGGCGCCCAATCCGCCTACGTTCGCCAGAATGATGCCATTCTTCCAGACATCGACCACGCCGTTCGTAGGAATCGCGCCGTTTTGAGTGACCGTGATCTGCGCATTGGTGACAGACAGGCCGGTCGCATACTTCATCAGGTTCACGTTCGCGAGAGTCGCGTTGCGCTGATACTCCACATCGCCTTCGCCGGAGAATACGGGCGCAGTGAACGTGCTGGCCTCCTTCGGCAGGACGGCGAGCTTCACGCCGAGGGCGATGTCAGTCCGACCGTTGAGCGTCACATCGCCGGAGAATCCGACCGTCGCAACATCCGACCCAATCTTACGAATGACTACGCGGTTGATGGCGAGATAGTATGGAGAACCGAAGAAGTTGGGATTGCCGTGGTCGGCGGCCGTGTCGCCGTACCAGCCAGTCCAGAGGTCTGAAGATTCGCGCCAAAGATCCTTGTCTGGATAGCGGCTGAACTGCTTGCCGCAGACAGCCGTGCGAAGCACGCCGTTTATGTCGCCTGAGTTCTGATCGAGCCACAGACGCGCTGAATACGTATATTCGCCGCACCACCTGTTGATTACATACTCCTTGCGCGTGACAATCCCGCCAGATTCAGACGTATAGAACTTTATAGGTGTGTACTTGCCCGCCAGATTGGCATACGACCATGTGCCATGCCCCGCCGAGGAGGTGACTGCCGGCTTGTTCCCCACCTTTTGCTGCGAAATGGGCCGCGCCAACGCGACATCGGCGTATGCGTAGGCGCTCACAAGCTCCCAGTCGGCAAGCGATTTTCCCGCAAAAATCTTCTGCGTCCCGACCTTCAGGCAATAGCCTTTCGAAAGCGCCCCATCTTTCGTGGCCGTCCAGTCGCAGTACGCGCCGTCGGTGCGGTCGAGGGCGAGCGCGCCGTCCGCAGTGACGTCGTTGGCGAAGATCAGCTTGCCGTCCGCCGCCATCGAGATCGTTGCGCCTGCCGCGAAAGTCATCGCGTCGCCTGAGACCTCAAGCGTCTCTCCGTCCGCTGGCGTGGCAACGAGAGTTTTGATCTTGCTCGTCTCGGTCGTGTCGTAGGTTATCACGATCTTGCCATCGAGATCGGTAGCGCCCGCCGCATACAAAATCGGCGTCGCCGAAGCCAGATTCGCCGTCAAAGCCGCCGCAAGCGCGACAGCAGCCTTTTTTCTCATGGTCATGTTTTTTTCTCCTTGGTTGGATGATGTCGAAGAGATGGACGGGGCGGAAACGACAGAGGGAACGGACGGGGCTGCCGTGGCACCTGCCTCCGAATTCATCGCGATCAGGTCACTGCGCCCTACCACTTCGCCGCCATTATCGGCAACGTCCTGATTCGCGGCATCCGCGCCGCGCAATCCGCCTACCACCGCCGTCGCCGCGAACACGAATCCCGCCATCAGCGCAAGCGATGCGGCTATGAGCGCCCATCTCGGGAACGAAAGCCTGCGCCAACCGCGCCGCGGCGTGTGCGCCGAGTCATTCACCATCACCGCCGCCACAAGACGTTCAGCGAAGTCCGCCGGCAGCGGATGCGGCGGCTCGGCAGCGACATCGTTCATCGCGCGAAACCAGCGCGAATGTTCCGCCTGTTCTGTCGCATAGAACGCCCTGCACTCGCCGCAGCGCGACAGATGCAGGTCGAGTTTCCGTTTTGCGCTTCCCGCAACACGGCGATCCAGCGCATCTTCAACAAGTTTTCTCGCTTCCTGGCAGTTCATAGTTCCTTCCTATACGTTAGACGGGCCTTCTGGGCGAACCGTTCGCGCGATCTTCGCCCTGACAAGGTTCTTCGCCTCATGCAGACGCCTCTTCACAGTCCCTTCCGGCAGTGCAAGGATGCTGGCAATCTCCGGCACGGTCAGATCCTCGTAATAGCGGAACACCATCACGGCACGATGCGAAGGCGGCAGTTCGAGAAGCGCCCTTCGCACGATTTTCGCTTCGTCAGCGTTCGAAAGCGCCTCGCCTGCATTGGGGCGCAAATCCTCGCAAACTGGCAGCGCCGCCTGAAAAACAAGCGCATTCGCTGCCTTCCGTCTGGCATCAGAACGCATGATGTTTACAAGGATTTCGTAAAGCCAAGTGAACAGCGAAGACTTCCCGGCAAACGTATGAATGCGCTCCACCGCTCTCTCCAATGTGCGGAACGTGTAGTCTTCAGCATCCGAGGAGTTGCCACAAAGGCGAAACGCCGTCTCGTAAAGACGGTTTCCGTATTCAGACACAAGGCGATGCGTCCCCGCTGCCCTGTTGGACAGTATCTCGTCGATTAGTTCCACTTAACATGGTATTAGACGCCGGAAGTGCGCAAATCGTTCGCATGGCGTCGGTGTTTTCCATCGAGGCTCAGACGAGTTGCGTGAGTCTGCGTTGCGATAGGGCGGCGATATCCTTGTAAATCGGAGATGGATGCCCTGTGTCCGAGAGCTCCGTAGCCACGTCGTCCATTGCACCGACAATCCCGTCGGAAATCCTCGCGATCCTGTCGCGCACGAACTTGGGGTTTATGTCGCATTTAACAGCAAACGCATCGAATGACGCGGCGTTCACGGCGTCGAAGTCTCGCGCACCCCCAATGCTCATGGCCATGCGCGGCGTCAGATTGGGATAGACCGCCGTTGAGAGCGTGTCATAAACCGGGGCAAGCGACGCCTTGCCGTCTCGATAGAGAATCGAGAAGTTCTTCGCGTGCGCATCAGCGTTCCCGACGATGAAATTGAAAACGAGCGCATCGACAAAGCCCGCAAGCGCGGCATATCCGAAGCCCGCGTCTCGAAGGAAGCAAAAGCATCGAACCGCAGAAGGCCCGCCATCAGACTCGTACTTCTCCTCGGCTGGAACGCCCATTGCCTGGCAGAAATCCTCCTGAAGGATGCGCCGCACGGATCTGCCCTCCAGCTCGCGGTCGTATCGTTCCGACACATAGTACGCCCTTGACTTAACGTCAAGTATCGACGCCTTTGCCGCCACGATGCCGAGTCTTGCGGCAAGGCGCTGGCAGAAGCATTCGTTTTCCACCGACCCGCGGCAAATAGACATCTCGGGCTTGACAATATGCGTCGATGCCGCGCCATAGAGCGGCAGAGACAGCCGCTCCGAACGCACTCTTGCTACAAGCTTGTCCTGAGCTCCTGCAACGGAAATTCGATATCCATCTACAAGACCTTGAAGCAAGGGTCGCTCCGGCAACGCCCTCAGTATTTCGTCGGCCTCGTCTTCCGAAAGTTCGCGGATGCTGTCATCGGCACTTCCTGGTTCGACATCTTCAGGACAAAGCGATATGGCACCTGCACAATCACCGCCAAGTTCCTTCAGGAATGCAAAGGTGTTGCGCCTGTCATGGTGCAGTATCTTCTCGAGCTTTCTAAGTACGACTTCCGACGGCAGAAGATTCTCAAAGAAAGCACGAGAAACGAGTGGACCAAAAGCCCCGTCCCTTAGCGGGAGGGACTTTGATATCGGAACAGCCTTGTCTCGCTCAAGATAATCAGGAAGATAGCTGAACGAAAAAACATCGAACTCAGAATCCCATGCAAGGAATCCCGCATGCAGTCCGTTTAGATAGACCTTGAGCCGTTCGGTCATGCCGATGCCTCTTCATTCGTAAGAATATCGACTGTAATGCCGAGAACGGACAAAATGCGCATTAACTTGTCAAAATGCACCGAGGGCTTACCGTCCTCCACATCCCGCAGAAAGCGAATCCCGACATTAGCCACTTGAGACAACTCAATTTGAGTCGCCCCTTGTCGCTTTCGCTCTCGGCGAACAATGCCAGCGATGTCTGCCATTGATGTCGTTTTCATGTGACAAGTATATCATTTCCAGCCGTCTTTCGTCAACCCGTTCGGGTTGATTTTGTACGCACCAAAGCTTCTAAGCATCAAAATCAACCCGAACGGGTCTATTATTGTCAATACAGAACCTTCATGCATGCGGCAAGGGTCTTTTCACAGTAGCCGCATTCCGTACACTCGCGCACGCACGCCGACGTGCGGTCGAACCAGTCCGCAGGGAACGCCGAGTTGTCGATGAACTTCGGGAAGAAGGCCGGAGAGAAGCCTGGCTCAAAGAGGTCGAGGAGATTCCCCTCGAAAGTGCCGCGCTCGTAGGCTGAGATCACCATGTCTGGATTTGCGTGCTGGCGAGTCGCGAGCTTTACAACGTCAACAAGGCCATCGTAGCGGTGCAGGTCTTCGGGACGAATCCAGGTGGACTTCAATATCTCGGCAAAGTTCGCGGGATTCCTGTACATCGTCCAGCAAAGATGCGGGCACCACCCCTCAACGTTCTTCGCCTTCATCGCATCGTCCGAGTGGGCGATCAGGTTGTCGTGATACGTCTGCCAGGGACAGTTCCTGAGGCAGCCCGAGTTCGCCAAGATGCAGAGCTTCTTTCCGTTGTCATGGCACCAGTCGGAAAAACGCCTCACCGTCTCGAGGTTGCGCTGCACGTCGCGCCCGAGATAGTAGGAGTCGAAAAGCGGCGCGAGATACCGGAAAGCCTGAAGCGTAGTGAGGCGCATGTTAACGGAGGCGCGCACCTCGACATCAGGGGCGACGGTTTTGAGCGTCCGCGCGACAAACGGCGACGCCACCGTGCACACTTCCGGCTTGCATCCCCACGAATCCAGTTTCTCGAGTATGCCCTCAATACGCTTTTCAAGGGCGATGCTCATCGCCTCCGCCCCGTAGCAATTGGCGTTCAGGAGAAGGTCAAGCCTAACGCCGGCAGCCCTAAGTCTCGTCAAGTCACGTTTCAGCGCGGCCGCCAGCTCGTCGGGATCGTCCTCCTCCTCGAAGCCGAGCTTGGGGCGCCCCGAAGGCTCGCCAACCCACGGGAAATAGACTTCTCGAACCGAAGGATGTCGTAGCGCAATCTCGGCGAACGGCGCACCGTCCGCGAAATGCTGGTATCCTGCCGCAAGCGCAATCATTTAGCGCGTCCGTTCCCTTTAGTCGTTGAGCGGGCTGAAGGGATCCTCGTCGGTTGCTACGTGGCCCTCCTTGTCCTCCATGCGGCCGATATACTCCTCGGCGATGTCCGGCGGAATCTCGTATGGCTTAGAGTGGTCGATCTTCCACTGCTTCCAGCCCGGCTTGCGGAACGGATTGCGGAAGGTCTTCGTAAGCCTGTTGCGCTGCTCGAGGTGGATCATGCATGCGCGGATGCACCCGCACGCGCCCTCGACGGCGCGACCGTAGCCGTACTGCCTCGGGAATTCGCCGTCGAACGGCGAAAGCGCGCGGTCGGCGCCGCCGTGGATTCCCTCCTCGCACGCGAGCTCGTCGAGCTTGCCCCACTCCACCTCGTGCCCGGCCAGCGTCACCTTCACCGACTCGTTCATGGAGATCGCGTGCCCCGCGCAGTTCTTGACGCAAAGCTTGCAGCGGTCGCAGATATGCCCTTCGTAGATGGGGTCGTACTCGTCGAACTCCGCGTCGGTGAAGAGCATCGCGAACCTGACGCGCGGCCCGAACTCCGGCGTAAGGAACATCTTCGACCATCCAAACTCGCCAAGCCCCGCCAGATACGCAGCGACGCGGAAATGGACGAGCACGTCAGGCGCGGGGCGCCCCTCCGCGACATGGCGGCTTAAGCCCGCGCGGAACTTGCCAGTAACTGGGTTCACCGCGTCGCCGCCGTTCGCGTTCTGGAGCGGGAACACCTCGTAGCCGCGCTCTTCCAGATAGGCGTTCAGCTTCCACAGCACCATCGGACCGTGCACCTGGTTGAGCGAGGCGTAGCCCATGCCGGGATAGTCGAGGAATCTCGTCCCCTCCTCGATGCCGCGCAGGAGCCCTCGCGGGATGCGAAAGCCAAAGACTATCATCGACTTCGCCCCCGGGAATATGTAGCGCGGGTCGTTCTGCTTCGGCGCGCCCTCCCAGCGGCTCATCGGCGCGATGCCGACGCAGTCCGCGCCGACACGCTTAGCAAGCGCCTTTATCTCCGCGCTCGTGACATCTTGAAATTTATCACTCATAAAATCTCAGCTTCAAACTCCCAACTCTCAACTCCCAACTCTCAACTCGCCTCAAGCGACCCCGCCGCTTGAGGCGTTGTCCTGCACAAGTCCCGCCGCAGCCTTCGTGCCGTAGTTGGAGTTGATGTTGTAGTTAGTGTAGGCGTCGTGCGACTCGATGTTGCCCTCGTATTCCCTGGCGATGTCCGCCGGTATCTCGTATGGCTTGGAGTGGTCGATCTCCCACTGGCTCCACCCCTCCTTGCGGAACGGGTTGCGGAAGCCGTGCGTCATCTTCGCGCGGCGCTCAAGATGCACCATGCACGCGCGGATGCACCCGCAGCTGCCCTCGTGGGCGAGCCCGTAGCCGTACTTGCGCGGGTAGTTGCCGTCAAACGGCGAGAGCTCGCGCTTTAGCCCTCCCTCGCGGAACGCCTTGGAGCAGGCCATCTCGTCGCGTTTCGCCCATTCGACCTCCACCCCGCATATCGTCTTCTTCACGGTCTCCGTAGGCGAGATGCACTTGCCGTGGCAGTTCTTGACGCACTCCATGCAGCGGTCGCATATCTTCCCGGTGTAGATCGGGTCTGGTTCGAGCTCCGCGTCGGTAAGCATTATCGCGAATCGCTGGCGCGGGCCGAACTCCGGCGTAAGGAACGCGCGGGAGTAGCCGAACTCGCCGAGCCCCGCGAGAAACGCCGCCATGCGGAAATCAACGGATACGTCCGGCGCGGGAAGCCCCGGGCGGACGGGGCGGCTCCAGCCGACTCGGAAGTTGCCAGTAAGCGGGTTCACCGCCTCGCCGCCGCCGACGTTCGCCATGGGAACGGCCTCGTAGCCGTGGTCCTCCATGAAGCGGTTCATCTCCCAGAGCACCATCGGGCCGTAGATGGAGTTGAGCGCCGCATAGCCCATAGTCGCGTAGTTGAGGTAGTGCGTCCCTTCCTCGACGCCGCGCAGACTGCCGCGCGGAATGCGGAAGCCGAATACTATCATCGACTTCGCGTCAGGGAATATGTAGCGAGGGTCGTGCTGCTTGTCGGCAACGCCCTCCCAGCGGCTCATCGGCGCGATGCCGACAATGTCGGCCCCGCATTCCTTCGCCTTGGCCTTGACTTCTGCGGCTGTCAGTTCTTTTTCGTATGACATAAGAAGAAAGTGTGGGAGTGGGTGAGTGGGGAAGTTAGGGAGTGGGGATGTTGGAGTTGAGCCGATTGAGAATCGGAACGAGAGTAAGTCCGGCGACGACCGCGAACGTCGTCAGCGCGGCGGCGGCGGCCGTGCGACCGTATATCCAGCATCCGCTCGCAAACATAAGCGAATAGATGGCAGCGCATGAAACCGTCATCGCCAGCATTCCCCATGCAATGTCGTGGCCGCTGGCGCGGATCTTGTTCTGAAACGCCGCGCGCTTCGCCGCCTCGGTCGGCGGCGTGAGGAAGGTAACGCCGACCCACGCGACAGTCGTCACCGACATCACTATGAGAAGACGGTGCCAGGCGACAAGCTCAGGCCCGCCGAGATGCGGATAGACGAGCTGCAGGAAAACGGCCACCGCAAACGAAACGGCCATTGCAGTTATCTCGCTCCAGGCGTTGATCCTCATCCAGAACCACCTGAGAAGATATATGAGCCCCGTTCCCGCACCGATCTGGAGAATCAAGTTGAAGACCGCGCCAGCCGATATGAGGAACGGCGAGATGACGGCGGTAAGCGCCATTAGCAAGACGACTGTCACGCGCCCGACGACGATAAGCTCGCGCTCTCCCGCGTCCGGGCGGACGAAGCGCTTCCAAAAGTCGTTTGCGATGTAGTTGGAGCCCATCGAAAGATGCGCCGCGACTGTGGAGAAGAGAGCCCCCATCATAGATGCCGCTACGACGCCAAGCCACCCGTTGGGGACGAACGTTAGCATCGCCGGATAGGCGAGGTCGCCTTTCACAAGCGCGGGGTTTACGTTGGGGAACGCCTTCTGGAGAGAGGCGAGGTCGGGGAAGACAATGAGAGAGGCGAAGGCTGTGAGATACCACGGCCATGGGCGGATTGCGTAGTTGACGACCTGGTAGAGCACTGAGCCGCCGATGCAATGCCCTTCGCTCTTCGCGGAAAGCATGCGCTGGACGATGTATCCGCCGCCGCCTGGCTCGCTGCCCGGATACCACACGTTCCACCACTGTATCGCTATCGGAATCACGAACACGGCGACGAAAAGGTCGGCGTTACCCGGATCGGGGAAGAACGACAGGTGGCTCTGCACGGCAGGGTGCGACATCATCGCCGAGAACCCGCCGACTGCGGGATGGTTCAGAGCGTAGTACATCCCGATAACCGCGCCTATCATTATGACGACGAAGAGGAAGAAGTCCGTGTATATCGCGCCTCGAAACCCGCCCACGGCGGAATACACTATTGAGGCGACGGAAGTCACCAGAATGACCGTCCACTGATCGACGCCGAAAAGCGTCTGGCCGATCTTTATCGCCGCGAGCATCACGAGCCCCGTCGTTATCACGTTGAACACAATGCCGAGATACACCGCGCGGAACGCCCTGAGGAACGCGGCGGCCTTGCCCGAGTAACGCAGCTCATAGAACTCGATGTCGCTCTTCGCGCCGGAGCGCACCCACAGTTTGGAATAGACGAAGACGGTCAGCATGCCCGTAAGGAGAAACGCCCACCACTTCCAGTTCTCGCCGAGGGAGGAATTGCGGATGAACTCCGTGAACATGTTGGCGGAGTTCGTGGACGTCGAGGCCGCGCACATGGAAACGCCTATGAGCCACCACGGCATCGAGCGCCCAGAGAGGAAGAAGTCCTTTGCGTCCCTGCCGGCACGGCGGGAGCATATCGCGGCAATGCCGAAAAGCGCCGCGAAGAAAAGCCCAATGGCCGCGAAGTCGATTATGTTCATCCGCATACCGCAATTATACAACAAACTACCGCCAAATAGAAACGAATAAATGCGCAAAAGAAATATAAAAAATGCGAAGCGACATGCACACACCCATGAAATTTTGGTATAATCGCCGCAATGAAGGCGAAGGTGCTGATAATACTGCCGTCTGACAAGTTCCTGCACAGGCAGATACTCGAGGGGATACTGTCGTACGGCCATGAAAACGGGCCGTGGCTGTTCCACTTCGAGACCGGAAGCCGCTACGAACAGGGGCTGGCGAAGCTTCGCCGCTGGGGCTGCACGGGCGTCATAGCGATGGTGCGCGAGCGCAGCCAGATGCAGAGCATATTGAAGACCAGGGTGCCCGCCGTGTTCATCAATCCTCCCCTTGCATCTGGCGGTGCGCAGGCAAGGCCGCCCAAGTGGGCGACGTTCGTCAGCCGCGTGCAGGAGGACGTCGGGAAGTCTGCGGCCGAATATTTTCTGGAACGCGGATTCCGCAGTTTCGCTTTCGTCGGAACGCCGCATCCCGACGGCTGGTGCACGCGGCGACTCAACGGCTTCAGGAGTAGGCTTGCCGCCGAGGGTCTTGAGGTCGCGGCGTTTCCAGGGGCTCCGGAGGGTGACCGCGACGATTTCGCCAAGGAAACCGTGCACCTCTCTAAATGGCTCCGCTCCCTAAGGCCCCAGACGGCGCTCTACGCGGCATGGGACAGGAGGGCCTTGCAGATCATGAGCCTTTGCTCCGACCTCGACATCTCCATACCAGAAACCATTGCGGTGCTTGGCACGGACAATGACGAGGTTCTCTGCGAATCCGCGACGCCGTCGCTTTCGTCCATTGCCCTCGACGGCCGGAACGCGGGACGCCTCTGCGCAAAGCTGCTCGGCAGGCGCATGCGCAGGCGCAGCGCAGAGCCGCTCGTAGATCTGGCTTTTCCGCGTGTCGTGACGCGCCAATCAACCGACAAGACGCTCGTGCCGGACGCATATCTCGCCAAGGCGCTGAACATCGTCCGAAAGAATCTTTCGGTCGTCCGCACAATCGAAGACATCGCGAGGGAATTGCACATTTCCAAGCGTTCCCTCGAAATGAAGGCGAACCTTGTGCTTGGCACCACGCTGAAAAGCGAGATAACCCGCATACGGCTGAACGAGGCGGTGCGGCTTATCTCAAATACGTCACTGCCGCTATCCGAAGTCGCCGAGAAATGCGGTTTTTGCTGCGCGGCCCACCTCAACACAAGGTTCAAGGCGGCCTTCGGCCATAGCCCTTCGGTGTTCAGGTACCGCAATCCGTCTTAAGGCAAGACAGCAATGGTCAGACTCAATTGCGACCTTCCGCGCTCCGTGGTCAATACCCCTTGCGCTTGTTGTGTGAAGTCTTTCAAGGTTTCAAGGGAGACACCCCATTTCCATTTGCCGTTTCATCGCGAAATCGCATCTTTCCTCCAACTTATCCCCTTTCATTCCGCGCCTCAGCCTTCTCTGCGATCCTCCATCCATGCGACGAAAAGCCCACAAGTCGCACCGCATGCACGCCTACGTGCGCCGCATTGAACTTGTGC
>JBGUVV010000218.1:0-11565 GCA_045220525.1 Kiritimatiellia bacterium | reverse complement strand
TCATAATTTGTGTTTTCGCGGCTGCTTTGTCTGGGTGTGTGCCTGGCAAGGCGACGTTGAAGATTTCGGCGGAAAATGTTCGCAAGGTGCTAAATGGCGAAGTCGTCGAGGTGCCTGTACAAGGAGAAGTAGAGGTGATTACGCCGACAACCGAGTGGATGAAGAAAGGTGTCTGCCCCATGTGCAAGGCGCAGAATCTGGCCCTGACAAATTCCGTGATCAAGGCTGATAGGCGAATATGCGCGGCAACCCGTGTCATGACATTGTTGATGGCGGACGGTTCCTGCATGACTGGCGGCGTCAAGGTCGTTGGTACGAATGTCGTGTATTGGGCTACGGTCGACACAAAGTTCCTTTTCGGAACGGAAGCCGCGATTCTGGCTGACAGCAACAAAGTGGCGCGTTGCAATGGGCTCTTTATCCTTAATGACAAGGGCGAGATAGATTTGGATGGTAGATTGTGCAAGGATGTGCAGCCTGATAAGTTTGAACGTATGTCCAAGATCCTTGAAACCGTTTCAGAAGGGTGCGACTGTTGCAAGGATACTTATGCTGAGGTTGTGCTGGTACTGTGCGTAATGGGTTATGAATCGATTTCCGTGGTTTTTGAGGGCGATGGGCGAGGCGGCTTCTTTGTTGAGGCTGACGGCAAGTGCGTTGCTGCCGATAAAATCGGCAAGGAATTTCGATGTGCCATCCGCAGCAAAGATTCTGACAAGAAGAATTCAGTCAAGTTGAAAAAGGAATGAAGACGGAATAGGTGCGCGATTTCTGGTGCAATTACCATTCGTAAATATGGTATAATATATCTTCTATGAAGTGTGAGTTGTGTCATATGGCCGATGCGGCGTGCGCGATTACGCGTGAAAAGGACGGAGAGGAAGACGAGCTCTACGTCTGCGAATCGTGCGCGAAAAAGGAAAAGCAGCGGCGCCAGTCCAAAAGTCAGCGCACCCGGAAGGTCAGCGGCCTGCCGCCGGGCGTGTCAATGAGCGTTACGGAGATTTCGTCTTCGGCGGAAGACGGCGAGCCGCCTCCTTTTCTCGGCGCAATCGTCGAGGCGTTCACCGACATGGTGAACGGAATCGAGAAGTGCCGCGCAGAGAGGAAGAAGTCGAAGGCCGAGAAGACCGGGAGGCGGGCATATCCCACGTCAGGCGTCGATCGCACGTTCCGCATGAGGGACTGCCTGCATCTTGAGGGAATGCACCTCATAGGCGAGCTTGAGGCGTCGAAGAGAGCCTTGCATGCCCTTGGCATGGAGCTCGCGGGCGTGGAGTCGGACGGCATTCACGACGCTGGCCACGCCTACAAGGTGATGTACAGCGGTTCGTCAGAACGCGCAAAGCGGGTTGTGGAGGATCTCGTCCGCGAGGAGGGCAATGCCCGGGCGCGTCTGCGCAGCGAAATGCCGCGTGTTCTCGGCGACTCCTTCTGCCGGAGCCTCGCCATCCTGAAGAATTGCCGCCTTCTTTCGCAGGGCGAGCTTTTCGACCTCCTCTCGCCGATGAGGATTGCCGCGCTCGAAAACGCGCTCGACGGGATAACGCTTGACGAGATTGAGGGAATGATTTCCGGCCTTGACGTATCCGGTGCCTCCGAGCGCCTTACCCAGGAGGAGCGCGACAGGGTCGATGCGGAGCGGGCGGACGAAGTGAACAGGCGCTTTGAAGAGGTGATGCTCAATGATGTTCTCTAAAAACGCAATTGACGCGATGAACGCGGCGGGCAGCTGCGCGAGGCAGCTCGGCCACGACCACATAGGCGCGGAGCACATCCTGCTTTCAATCCTCGCGATGCCAAAGTGCGGCGCGTCCGTGCGATTCGCGGCCCTTGGCCTTTCCCTCGAAGAAATGGCGGAGTCCCTCCGTCAGATGGTCCAGTCCGAGCAGGGTGGCGTAATGCAGCGCGGCCAGCTGCCGCTCTCCATGCGCACTCGCAAGGTGCTTGAGATGGCGGAATTTGAAGCTGGCGCCGGCAACGCCGTCTCAACTTCCCACCTCGTCCTCGCGATGATGAAGGAGGGCGAGAACGTGGCGGCGCAGATGCTTTTCAACGCAGGCGTCACCGTTGAGAAATTCGTCGCGGCAGGAACGCAGGGTTCTGGAAACAAGGAAGCGGAGGGCGGCGAAGAGCCCGCCGAAGAAGCAGAGGGCGGCCATTCCGCGCAGAAGGGTGCCAACGGCAAGGCGCAGAAGACGCCGACCATCAACGCCTTCGGGCGCGATCTTATCGATATGGCGCGGCACGGAAAGCTCGATCCCGTGATAGGGCGCGCGAAGGAGCTAAAGCGCATAATCCAGATCCTCTCGCGGCGCTCCAAGAACAACGCCGTCCTTGTAGGCGAGGCGGGCGTAGGAAAGACAGCCGTCGTAGAAGGACTTGCGCAGGCCATACACCGCGGCGAAGTTCCCGAGAAAATGCAGTCCAAGCGAGTCGTCGCCCTCGACATGGCGCGTCTCGTCGCCGGCACTCAGTATCGCGGCCAGTTTGAGGAGCGGCTCAAGAAGGTTATCGACGAGACGTGCAGGGCGGGGAACATCATCCTCTTCCTCGACGAGATCCACACCATGGTCGGCGCGGGCGGCGCGGAAGGCGCGATGGACGCTGCGAACATACTTAAGCCCGCCCTTGCGCGCGGCGAGCTCCAGTGTATCGGCGCGACTACGCTTAAGGAATACCGCAAGTCAATCGAGAAGGACGCGGCCCTTGAGCGTCGTTTCCAGCCTGTGCAGGTCGAAGAGCCTACTGTCGCCGACACCGTGGAGATATTGAACGGTCTTGCCCCGAAGTATTCCGAGTTCCACACCGTCGCCTACTCCGACGCGGCGATAAGGGCTGCGGCGGAGCTTACCGCGCGATACCTTCCGGCGAGGCAGCTTCCAGACAAGGCGATTGACGCCATCGACGAGACGGGCGCGCGCCTGCGGGCCGGTGCGAGCGCGAGGCCAAAGAGCCTTGCAAAGATGCAGGAACGCATCGACGACCTGAGGGGACGGAAGGATGCTGTAGTCGCAAAAGGCGATTTCGACTCTGCGGCCAAGTGCCGCGAAGAGCTGCGCAATGCGAGCGCCGAATTCCAGAAGGCCCTCAAGGAGTGGAAGGAAACGCACTCCGAGTCTCTCATCGAAGTAAGCGAGGCCGATGTCGCCGAGACGGTTTCGAGCATGAGCGGCGTTCCCGTCGAGAAGATGAACACGAGTACCGCAGAGCGTCTTCTCGGAATGGAAAAGGCCCTTGGCGAGGCCGTCATCGGCCAGGCGCAGGCCGTCGCGGCGATTGCGCGTGCCCTGCGCAGGAGCCGTGCGCTCATGGCGGATCCAAAGCGGCCGATAGGGTCGTTCCTGTTTCTCGGCCCGACAGGAGTCGGAAAGACCTACCTTGCGAAGATGCTCGCCGAGAGGGCCTATGGCGACGAGAAGGCCCTTGTCTCGATAGACATGTCGGAGTTTCAGGAGAAGTATTCTTCCTCCCGCCTTGTCGGCGCGCCGCCCGGATACGTCGGCTACGACGAGGGCGGGCAACTTACCGAAAAGGTGCGCAGGCGCCCGTATTCCGTGGTTCTCTTCGACGAGTTCGAGAAGGCCGATTCGGACGTCATCAACATGCTTCTCCAGATTCTGGACGAAGGCAGGCTTACCGACGGGCAGGGGCGGGTCGTGGATTTCCGCAACACCATCGTCATCTGCACCGCGAACTTGGGCTTCGACTTCGCGCGAGAGGGCCATTCGCTCGGCTTTGCCAAGGACACAGCCGAGACGAGCTTCGACATGCTCAAGGAAAGGCTTCTTTCGGAGGCGAAGCGCACGTTCAGGCCGGAGCTTCTCAACAGGTTCGACGAGACTGTCGTCTTCCGCAAGCTGGACAAGGCCGACATGGGGGAGATACTGAAGCTTGAGCTTAAGAAACTCTCCGAGCGGCTTGTGGCGTCGCACATATCGATTTCGCTGGACAAGAAGGCGATTGACTTCCTCGTGGAGAAGGGCAGCGACAGCTCCCTTGGCGCACGTCCCCTCAGGAGTGTCGTGCAGGAATACGTGGAAGACCCGCTCGCCGACCTCGTCCTTTCCGGAAAGGCGAAAAGCCGCATGCGCGGCAGGCTTGCAAAAGATGGATTTCGCATAAAGTTTTAACTTAATCTCTTCAAGGAGGATTCTCAAGATGATACTGCTTTCAGGTTCAGATGCATATTCGCCGTTCAGGATGGACGCGCTGAGGGACGTGGTCTCGAAACTTTCCGCCGGCGCCGGCCGCGTCAGAATCGAGGCCAAGTGGGTTTACGCCATTGACATCGAGGGCGCGGCGCCCGACATGGTCGAGCTTGAGCGCGCGGCGTCGCTTCTTGGCGCTTCGTTCTCCGCAGGTCCCGAAATCCATCGCACCTCTGCTGGCGACGGATGCTTCTTCGTCTTCCCAAGGAAGGGGACTATATCCCCGTGGAGCTCGAAGGCGACCGACATATTCCGCAACTGCGGGCTTAAGACGATCAAGCGCGTCGAGCGCGGCGTTCGCTTCATGGTCGAGCCGCGCATTCCCGTCGCGGCGCTCTCTGCTCTTCACGACAGGATGACGGAGGGCGTCTACCGCGACGTCGCCGACATATTCGCCGAGGGAGAGCCGAAGCCCGGCCGCGTCTACGACGTCCTTTCTAAGGGCGTCGAGGCCATACGCGAGGCGAACCGCGAGATGGGGCTTGCGATAAGCGAAGAGGAGATGAAATACCTCGCCAAGTCGTTTGCGAAGGCCGGGCGCAACCCGACCGACACCGAGCTTACGATGTTCGGCCAGGTGAACTCCGAGCATTGCCGCCACAAGATCTTCGGCGCGCAGTTCGTGATCAACGGGAAGAAGCAGCCGAAGTCCCTCTTCGAGATGATCAAGAACACACACGCGAAGCGTCCCCGCGGCACTCTCTCGGCATACAAGGACAACTCCGCCGTAGTGGAGGGCTTCCCGACTGACGTCTTCTCGATAGACCCGTCGAACAACGCCTACTCTTTCCGCAAAGACCGCATCGACCAGCTCATGAAGGTCGAGACTCACAACCACCCGACGGCCATTTCCCCGTTCCCCGGCGCGGCGACAGGCGTGGGCGGCGAGATCCGCGACGAGGCCGCGACAGGCCAGGGCTCTCGCTCCGTGGCGGGGCTTAGCGGCTTCATGGTCTCCAACCTCCGCATTCCCGGCTACCAGCAGCCGTGGGAGCGCACGTTTGCCGACTTCCCGACGCGCCTTGCGACTCCCCTCCAGATAATGGTCGATGGCCCCATCGGCGGCGCGGCGTTCGGCAACGAGTTCGGGCGTCCGCAGCTCTGCGGATTCTTCCGCACCTACGAAGGGGAGATCGCGGGCGAGCTCAGGGGCTACCACAAGCCGATCATGCTCGCAGGCGGCATGGGCGTCATCCGCCACGGGCTCGTCCAGAAGAAGGACGTGAAAGTAGGAGCTCTCATTGTCCAGATCGGCGGTCCCGCCATGCGTATTGGGCTTGGCGGAGGAGCGGCCTCTTCGATGATGACCGGTACCAACTCCGAGGAGCTTGACTTCAACAGCGTGCAGCGCGGCAATGCGGAAATGCAGCGCCGTTGCCAGGGCGTCCTTGACGCATGCGCGTATCTTGGAAAGGCCAACCCGATCCTTTCGGTCCACGACATCGGCGCTGGCGGGCTTTCCAACGGCTGCCCCGAGCTCGTAGAGGCCACGGGCGGCAGGTTCGAGCTTAGGGAAGTCCACAACGAGGAGATTTCCATGAATCCGATGGAAATCTGGTGCTGCGAGGCGCAGGAGCGCTACGTCCTCGCGCTGAAGCCGGAGGCGAAGGACTTCTTCGAGGCGCTTTGCCGCCGCGAGCGCTGCCCCGTCGCGTTCATAGGCGAGGCGACTGGCGACGGAAGGCTCGTCCTCACCGACAGCCACTTCGCGGACAAGCCCATCGACATGGACATCAAGGTCCTTCTCGGCAAGCCGCCGCGGATGGTTCGCAAGGTAAAACGCGTCGCGAGGAAGCATGCGCCATCGTGCTTCGAGGGCGTGACGCCGCTCGACGCCTTGACGCGCGTCCTGCACCTTCCTGCAGTCGCGGACAAGACGTTCCTCGTCACGATTACAGACCGCACGGTGACTGGCCGCGTAGCGCGCGACCAGATGGTTGGCCCATACCAGCTGCCTGCGGCAGACTGCGCCGTCACTACGATGGGCTACAAGACCTTCAACGGTCAGGCGATGGCGACCGGCGAGCGCACGCCTGTCGCGCTTCTCGACGGCCCTGCGTCGGGGCGGCTCGCCGTTTCCGAGGCGATCATGAACCTTGCGGCGGCGGATGTTGGCGACATTTCGCAGATTCGCCTCTCTGCGAACTGGATGGCGCCGTGCGGCGACCCCGGCGAAGACGCAATTCTCTACGACACAGTCAAGGAGCTCGGCCTCAAATTCTGCCCGAAGCTCGGAGTCTCTATTCCCGTCGGCAAGGACAGCTGCTCGATGCACACGACGTGGACGGATTCCAAGGGAGAGCAGAAGAAGCAGGTCGCCCCGCTCTCGCTCGTCGTGAGCTCCTTTGCGCCCGTGAAGGACGTTCGACTCACGCTTACGCCCGACCTCAAGCCGGACGGCAAGGACGAAGTCTCGTATCTCGTCTATGTGGACCTCGGCAAGAAGGGCGAGGCTCCTCTTGGCGCGACTGCCCTCGCACAGGTCTATGGCCAGCTTGGGAACACCCACGCCGACGCCGACGCCGCAAAGCTGAAGAAGTTCTTCAATGCGATGCAGAAGATCGTGAAAGGCCGTCTCGCCCGCGCCTACCACGACCGTTCCGACGGCGGCCTTGCGGTGACGCTCGCGGAAATGGCGATCACCGGCGGACGCGGCATCATCGCGAAGCTCCCTGACGGCGACGCGTTGGAGCAGCTTTTCAACGAGCAGCCGGGCGCGGTCTTGCAGGTTACGGACTCCCTCAAGAAGCCATACGGCAAGACAAACCTCAAGAAGGTTATGGGGATTTTCGCGGCGGCGAAGGTCGATGCGTTGGTCATTGGTGCCGCGACGCACAGCTCTCGCGAGTTCTCCGTCTATGTCGGGAACAGGCTCGCGCTCAAGACGGACCTCACGTATCTGCGCCGCTGCTGGAGCGAGACGACATATCGCATGCAGGCGCTCAGGGACAACCCCGTCTGCGCGAAGGAGGAGTACGACAACGCCCTTGACGCGAACGATCCAGGGCTCAACTACAAGCTTACGTTCGATCCCGACGAATCTCTGACTCCAGCTCGTAACTTCGCCAAGCCTCGCATGGCGATTCTCCGCGAGCAGGGCGTAAACGGCCACATCGAAATGGCGGCGGCGTTTGCGCTCGCCGGCTTCGACTGCACCGACGTGCACATGTCGGACCTCATCGCGGGACGCGTCAACCTCGCGGACTTCAACGGCCTTGTCGCCTGCGGCGGCTTCAGCTACGGCGACGTCCTTGGCGCGGGCTCCGGGTGGGCGAGGTCGATCCTCTTCAACGACCGCCTGCGCGAGATGTTCGCGGCGTTCTTCGCTCGCCCCGACACGTTTTCGCTCGGGGTGTGCAACGGCTGCCAGATGCTCTCGCAGCTCAAGGACATCATCCCCGGCGCGGAGAAGTGGCCGAGGTTCGTGAAGAACATCTCCGAGCAGTTCGAGGCTCGTCTTGCGACGGTCGAGATAGAGGAGTCGCCTTCGATCTTCTTCAAGGGCATGGCCGGCTCCCGGCTTCCGATTGCGGTCGCCCACGGCGAAGGGCGCGTGTGGACGGAAGGCTTCGCGCCTTCCATATGCGCGGCGCACTTCGTGGACAACAGGGGCGAGGCCACGGTCCGCTATCCCTACAACCCGAACGGCTCCATCGGCGGCCAGACGGCGTTCACGACGGAAGACGGGCGTGCGACGATCATGATGCCGCACCCCGAGCGCGGCTTCCGCGCGTGCCAGCTCTCCTACAACGACGGCTCGTTCCGCGAGAACGGCCCGTGGATGAGGATGTTCCAGAACGCATATCGCTTCGCCACGTCGTAAAGTTTTTTGGTATAATATTGTCATCACTTCAAAAAAAGGAGATGTCATGAAGAAACTCGAAGGACTCGTAGCGGCCGCCCATACGCCGTTCAAGGCGGATGGTTCCGTAAACCTTGACCTCGTCAAGAAGCAGGCGGAAACCCTGATCAGGCAAAAGGTGACCGGAGTCTATATCTCTGGCACGACAGGCGAGGGCATCTGCTGCTCGATTGAAGAGCGCAAGGCCGTGTTCGACGCCTGGGTGAAGGCCGCGAAGGGCAAGCTCTTCCTCATCGCGCATATCGGCGCGCTCGCCCTCCCAGACGTGCAGGAGCTCGGCGCATACGCCGTGAAGTGCGGCATGGACGCGACTTCGATCGTTCCCCCCAACTTCTTCAAGCCAGGCTCCATAGACGCGCTCGTCGCCTATCTCAAGGAGGCTCTCAAGACTTCTACGAAGCTTCCGTTCTACTACTACCACACGGGGATGAGCGGAGTCAACTTCGACATGGAGAAGTTCCTCCTTGCGGCCGACGGCAAGATCAAGAACCTCGCCGGCATCAAGTTCAACTATCCTGACCTCTACATGTACCAGCGCTGCATCAAGTGCCTTGGCGGCAAGTACGACATCACCTGGGGCATCGACGAGTGGTTCGCGGGGGCGGTCGCCCTCGGCGCGAAGTCCGCGATCGGCTCGACCTACAACTATTCGGCGGGCATCTACTACAAGATCTGGGACGCTGTCAAGAAGGGCGATCTCAAGAAGGCGCAGGACGGCATGAAGAAGGTCTGCGACATCGTCGACATCCTCGTCCAGTACGGCGGCGTCGCCGGCGGCAAGGCAATGATGGCCGTGTGGGGGCTCGACATGGGCGGCGTGAGGCTTCCCAACGTGTCGCTCACCGCCGCGCAGAAGGCCGATTGCGTCAAGCGCCTCAAGAAGATCGGCTACCGGTAGAGCATAAGTGCTTTCGCTGGTATTGATGGCGGTTGTCGTCTCCGTCGCCGACTTCGGCGCGAAGAGCGACGGGACGAAGTGCACTGAGGCGTTTGCGCGGGCAATCGAGAAATGCGCGGAGGCCGGCGGCGGGCGCGTCGCCGTGCCTCCCGGCACGTGGTTCACCGGCGCGATACACCTTAGAAGCAACGTAGAGCTGCACCTTGAGGAGGGCGCGGAGGTGCTTTTCTCCGACGACCGCGGTGACTACCTGCCGCCTGTTGCGAGTTCGTGGGAAGGGCTTGAGTGCCTCAATCTCTCGCCGCTTCTCTACGCCCACTGCTGCACGAACGTCGCCGTGACGGGATCGGGGACGATTCGCGCGAAGATGGACTTCTGGTATGAGCAGATGAAGGAGGGGCGAACCGGCATCCAGGCGGCGCGCGCCATTCTCTACAAATGGGGCAGCGAGGACTATCCCGTCGAGAAGCGCGACATAACGGCGGCGCATCCGGCCGTCCTTCGTCCGCAGCTCATCCAGTTCAACCGCTGCCGCGACGTGCGTATCGAGGGCATAAGAATCAGGGAAAGCCCGTTCTGGACGATCCATCTTTTCATGTGCGACGGCGTCGTAATTCGCGGCATCGACGTATATGCGCATGGATTCAACAACGACGGAGTCGATGTCGAGATGACGCGGAATGTGCTGATCGAGGACTCCACGTTCGACCAGGGCGACGACGGCTTTGTCTTCAAGGCGGGCCGCAACCGCGACGCATGGCGGACGGCGACGCCTACGGAGAAGGTGGAGGTGCGGAACTGCCGCGTAAAGCAGGCGGCGTCCCTCGTCGGCGTAGGCTCCGAGCTTTCCGGCGGCATCCGCGACATCTACGTCCACGACTGCATCGTCGATAACGCCTCGCGACTCTATTTCGTCAAGACGAACCACCGGCGCGGCGGATTCGTGAAGAACGTCCGCCTTGAGAACGTCCATACGAAGCTCGTCCTCCAGGTGGCGTCGCTTTCCACCTCGACGCTCTACCAGTGGGCGGAGTTTCCCGATTACGAGACGCGCATCACGGAAATCGACGGGCTTTACTTGAAAAACGTCTCCTGCGACGCATGCGCGGAATGCGCGATCAAGCTGCGTGGGGACAAGCGGCTTCCTGCGAAGAACGTGCGGATTGAGGATGTCCGCGTTGGACGGATGGGAGCAGGGCTTGTAAACATAGAGAATGTCTCTCAAGTCCAGCTCGTGAACGTTGTCGGGGGCGAGACAGGCTCGGTGGAATACGAGTTCAAGGGAGGTCGCCCGAAAGACGGGCGACCATGACGCAACCTCTATTAATATTGCCGGTCGCATTGTCTTTGGGTGGGTGTTGTGCTATACTACACGTATCACCTAAGAATATTGCAATGAAAGGTTTTTTGCCGCAAAGAACGCAAAGAACACAAAGGTTGCGAAAACGAATGTATGTAAGTTTAGCAGATTGCTGAGAGCCACTTAGCGACATGTTCTATGCGTCCTATGCGTTCTTTGCGGCTGAAGACAAAACCAATAAAGGAAATGACATAATGAAAAAGATTATATTGGCAGCTGCGGTTATTGCCATGTTGGGGTTCGCCGGACATGCGGCACCGGTGTTTGAAGCGAAGATTGTGTCGGTGGCGGTTGAGGGTGCGCCTATCAAGGGGCTGTCGGCCGATGCGCGCGCCGAGCTTGAGCGGCATCTTGCGCTCGTCGGCGCGATGGGGGCGTCGCGCCCTACCGCCGCCGACTTGACTATTGTTCTTGGAGAGAAGGCGCCGGGCGCGGGCGAACCCGAGGCGCACACGTCGTACGCGAAGCTCGTGGGCAACAGGCTCTATCTCTGGGGCGACGACAAGAACTGCCCCGGCACGCTGTTCGCGGTCTATGGGTTTCTCGAAAACATCCTCGGCGTTGTGTGGCCGATGCCAGGCGACGAGAACATCGTAGCCCCGAGGGCGGACAAGGTGCGCATGCCGGCGAACTGGAGCTGGAGCTATCGTCCGCCGTTGAGATGCGGCATGATGCGCGGCGGAAGGCCGCTGAAGGGCAAGCCCAAGGACGCCAACGCACACCTCGCGCCGAAAGCCTTGAGAAGGACGGAGGCGCAGATCGCGCAGGCGAACGAGGATGTCCGCCGGTGGAAGCTCCGTCAGAAGATGTTCGAACGCGAGTCGATTCCCTTCGGGCACGCCTTCCTCGCGTGGAACGACAAGTACCGCGACACGCATCCCGAATACCTCGCCCTGCAGAAGAACGGCGAGCGCGGCACGGCGAAGAAGGGATCGCGAGACGCGTCGTACATGAAACTCTGCGTCTCGAACGAGGATGTCGTGGACGTCATAGTCGAGAACTACGTGAAGGCCGGAAAGCCCAAATACTACAACATCTGCCCGAACGACGGCTACCACTTCTGCCGCTGCGAGAAGTGCAAGGCGCTCGACTGCCCGATGACGGACGACGAGCGAGAGCTCAAGTTCTCGAAGGCGGTCAACCTCACCGACAGATACGTAAACTTCTGGAACAGGATCGCAAGGAAGATCGTCGCGATCCGCCCGGACGTAATGCTCGACACATACGCCTATTC
>JBGUVV010000217.1:0-23216 GCA_045220525.1 Kiritimatiellia bacterium | reverse complement strand
CGAAGCCGCGCTTAGGCGCAATCTTGAGATCCTAAAGGGCGTCTCGGACCGCACAGGCGCGAAAATACTCCTTGCCCAGAAGGCGTTCTCGTGCACGGCGGCATATCCCCTTTGCGCGAAATATCTTGCAGGCACGACGGCGAGCTCGCTTTTCGAGGCGAAGCACGGCCACGACCATTTTGGCGGCGAGACGCACGTTTTCGCACCAGCGTTCATCCCCGAGGAGATGGACGAGCTCTTGGGCATCGTCGATCACATAGTCTTCAACTCCCCTCGACAGGTGGAGAAGTTCGGCGAGGCGGCGCGCGCGCGCGGCGTTTCCGTAGGGCTTCGCGTAAATCCAGAAGTGTCCGTTGCGACGACGCCGGCCTACGATCCTTGCCGTCCCTCGTCGCGCCTCGGCACGACGCGCGCAACTTTCAACTCTCAACTCTCAACTCTCAACTCCCTCGATGGCCTTCACTTCCACTGCCTTTGCGAGCAAGGTCTTGACGAGCTCAAGAAAGTCCTTTCCGGTTTCGAGGAGAAGTTCGGGAGGCTTCTTCCGCGGCTCAAGTGGGTCAACTTCGGCGGCGGACACCACATAACTCGCGCAGACTACGACGTGGAGGGGCTTGTCGCGCTTTTGAACGATTTCAAGGCGCGTCATCCGCATCTTGTCGTCTATCTCGAGCCTGGCGAAGCCGTGGCGCTTAACGCGGGCACTCTTGAGGCGAGAGTCCTTGAAATCCAGCCAAAGGGAGCGGACGGGGTCTTTAACGCGATTCTCGATACAAGTGCGGCGTGCCATATGCCGGACGTCCTTGAAATGCCCTATACGCCGCGTGTGACGGGGGCGGCCATTGGCACGGCAGGCCCTTTCATCTATCGCTTTGGCGGGCCGACGTGCCTTGCAGGAGACGAGATTGGCGTATATTCGTTTCCAGAGCCTCTTTCGGAGGGCGACAATGTCGTCTTCGAGGACATGGCGATTTACACGATGGTGAAGAACAACACTTTCAACGGGCTCAATTTGCCCGACATCGTGTTGCGCCGCGAAGGCGGCGAAGAGGAAATCGTTCGCAGGTTCTCGTATTCCGATTTCTCGGGTCGTCTCTAAGGAAAGGAGCATCTACATGGGCAAGGTGATTGTGTGGCTGCCGCTTGCCGCGGTGCTTGGCGGAATTGTAGGCGCATGGGGGCCTTACGAGGAGCTGCGCGCCCTTAAGGAACGCGGCGAAGAGCGCAAGGACGAAGCTCGCCCTGCGAAGCGTACAGGGTTCTCACCAATAGCGCAGATTATAAACGTCCCGGACACGGCGAAGCGCCCACGCAGGGCGAAGGCCCCGAAGCCGCCGAAAGAGGACGAGCAGAAGAAGGCGTCTCCAGAGGAAAAGGCGCCGGAGAAGGCCGAGAAGGGCCGTGTGCGCCCAATGCTTTCGCCTGAGGACATGCAGGCCCGCATCGACGAGGCGTCGGATCTCTGGCGCACGCGCATACAGCTTGTCAGGGCGACTGCGCTCGAGAATCTTGGGATTGCCTCCGACGGCGCGGACCGGTTCGACTCCACGCTGGCCGACATGAACGACAAGCTCAGGGAGTCCATGCAGGCCCTTGCGGATGCGCTCGCGAACGAGGAGGAGATGACGCCCGAGATGGGAGTGAGGCTGATGGGCGACCTTTCCGTGACGCTCGCCGAGACGTATGACCATCTCGGCGAATGCGTCGATTCTTCGCGGCGCATGGATGTTTCGTCGCTCAACCTCATCGAGTTCATCGATCCTTCCGTGGCGGAGCCGCTTATTGCCGTGCAGGGGAAGCTTGACGGCCGCATGGGCAGAAGGGGCGGCGGAAAATGAGGCTTAAGCTTGTCTGGCAGTCGGGGCTTTTCGAGCTCTTCGACTCCATGCGAAGCCGCAGGGCGCTCGTAGTCCTCGTCATATACCTCGCGGCGTCCCTGCTCGGCATGAACGGCACGATCTCCGCGCTCGGCAAGATCGAAAGCCAGCTCGCGGGCGTTCTCGCCATCGAGACTCCCGCCGACGGGCGCAGCGGCGTGATATCGAAGACCCTCTGGCAGTCCGACCAGTTCAAGAGGATGGTGCGGCGTTCCGTTGGCAATTCGCTCGTCTATGACGACATCTGCGGAAAGCACCCGGCGGAGCTCCTTTACGCATGGCTTGCCTTCATGTTCGTCCCGCTTTTCACTATCCTCGTCGCGTCGAACAGGATCGCGGACGACGTGAGGTCAGGCGCCGTGAGATACATGCTCACGCGCGTCACGCGCCTTGAATGGACTCTCGGCAAGTTCTTCGGCAATGCGCTTCTTCTTGCCGCGGGCATATTGCTGGGCTCTGTCGCGGCGTGGTGCGTTGCTGCGTTCAGGCTGGCCGGGGCGGACATCGTCATGCTCTTCCCTGGGATTCTGGCATGGGGCCTCAAGGCGTGGGCCTATTCGCTTGCGTGGCTTGGTCTCGCGCTTGGCGTCTCCCACATAGCTCGTTCCGGCACGCGCGCGACATCCATTGGCGTCTTCGCCCTCGTCGCGTGGTCGGCGGCTTCCGCCTCGCTTGCGCATTTCGGCGAGAGCTTCTCGGTGCTGGCGCGTCTCTTCCCGTCTTCCGTCGAGAACATGCTTTGGCGCTCTTCGTTTGCGCCGGTCGCGTGCGGAACGGCATGGCTTCTCGCCTTGGGGCTTTTGTATCTCTCCTTCGGCTACTTTGTGTTTTCAAGGAGGGACGTGCGATGAACGACGCAATTGTCACTCGGTCGCTTGTGAAGAAATACCGCGGCGGACGCGCGCTTGACGGCTTTTCCCTCTCGGTTCCAAGGGGGGCGACGATGGGAATGGTCGGCAGCAATGGAGCCGGCAAGACGACGTGGATGATGACTGTCGCGGGTTTCGTCTTGCCTGATTCCGGCGAAACGAATATCCTCGGCCTCGGCTCCTTTGACGCATCTGTGCACGGCGGGCGCGTCTCGATACTGCCGCAGGATTCCGAACTGCCGCTTGAGGCAAAGCCCGGCGAGCTGCTCGTCAGGTACGGCAGGCTCCAGGGCCTTTCGCCGTCGGCCGCAAGGCGCGAGGCCGAATCCCTGATCGAGGCGTTCAACCTCGCAAGCCACGTGCGCAAGCCGATCCGAGCCCTCTCGCATGGAATGCGCAAGCGCGTGATGGTCGCGCAGGCGTTCATAGGCTCGCCGGACGTCGTTCTCCTTGACGAGCCACTGAGCGGCCTCGATCCCATAGAGGCGAGCAGGATGCGCTCGTTCGTTCTCGCGCGCAGGGGCAAGGAGACGATCGTGATATCGTCACACCACCTCGACGACGTCGAGAAGCTGTGTACCCACGTCGCCTTGATGGAGCGTGGCAGGCTCGTGACCACGAGCCCGCTCTCCGTCTTGACGTCAGCGTCTGGTCGCATAACCATTACTCTCCGTGAGAGGCCTAAAGACCTCGCGGAGATCGACTCGCTCTTTCTGGGCCTTCGTACGACGTGGAACGAAGGCACTGGCGAGCTTGTGGCGGAGTTCCCGCCCCTGGTGCAGCCGGAGTCTGTAAACGCGGTTATCTTGCCTGCTCTCGTCAGGTGCGGCATCGTCTCCGTCACCTCGGGGCGAACGTTGGAGCAGGCGTATCTCGGGAGGTAGAAAATGGCTTTGGAAACTAACGTTGTTGATTCGATAACCTACATCTGCGAGGACGGGGTCTGCCGGATGGTGGACGACGCGCCCTATGCGTTCGACGCTACGGCTGAAACTGCCGCGAGGATCGCCCAGGGCTACATGGACGCGGA
The DNA here is from genome assembly GCA_045220525.1 of Kiritimatiellia bacterium. Lineage (GTDB taxonomy): Bacteria > Verrucomicrobiota > Kiritimatiellia > RFP12 > UBA1067 > UBA1067. Next base: position 19,440 of record JBGUVV010000217.1, on the reverse strand, counting down.
CTCTTTCATCGAGTTCCTTCAGGGCGCGGCGTCTTACGCCTCTAATTCCCTTGATACGCTTTCCATCGTTGCGCTTGCAACGATATTCGTGGGCGGAATCGCCTTGAACCTTACCCCGTGCGTCCTCCCGATGGTGCCTGTTTCGCTGATGATCATAGGGAAGTCCGCGATGCGCGGGCTTCTCTACGGCCTTGGCATAACTCTCGCCTATGGCGCGCTCGGGCTTCTTGCCGCGATAGGTGGCGTCGCCTTCGGCACCATCCAGTCGAGCCCCTGGTTCAACGCCGCAGTCGCGGTGGCGTTTGTCGCCCTCGCGCTTGCGCTTCTCGGCGTCTGGAACGCAGGCACTGCTGCGGCCTCGCCCCCGCGATGGCTGCGCTCGCTCAAGGGGCCTTGGTTCGCTTTCGCAGCAGGGGCGGTCAGCGCCGTACTCGCAGGCGCGTGCGTGGCTCCGGTGCTTGTGTCGGCGCTTCTCCTCACGGCGAGGATGTATGCCGACGGCAACCACGTCGCCCTCGTCCTGCCGTTTGTCCTCGGTGCCGGAATGGCGCTCCCGTGGCCTCTTCTCGGCGCGGGCCTCAAGGTCTTGCCGAAGCCCGGGGCCTGGATGAAATGGGTGAACCGCGTTTTCGCGGTCGTCGTCTTCGCGCTTGCGGCCTGGTATGGCTCGATAGCATGGCGCGGCTGGACTGCGGACTCGGGGCCGGCCGAGGAGACGGCGTCTGGCTTTGTCGCGGCGACGCCCGAGAACTTCGAGGAGGTCCTTTCTTCGATTCAGCTTAAGCGGCCTGGCGTCCCCGTTCTCGTCGATTGCTGGGCTACGTGGTGCAAGAACTGCGCGGCGATGGAGCGCGTCATGGAAAAGCCGCAGGTTCGCCGCGCGCTCGAGGGTTTTTCGGTGGTGAGGCTCCAGGCGGAGGACATGGCGAAGCTTAGGAAAATTTCTCTCTTCGGGCCGGTGCAGGGGCTTCCGGCGTTTGTCATAATCGAGCCGGAAGGCGGCATGGGTGAGGCCAAGGACGATGGCGACGGCAACTAAAGGCTCGATTGCGCTCGTCTCGCTTGGGTGCGCGAAAAACGCCGTCGATCTCCAGGTGGCGGCGGGCAATCTCGTCAAGGCGGGATATGTCCTTGCCAAGGACCAGAGCCGCGCCGACACTGTGATCGTCAACACCTGCGCTTTCATAGAGTCTGCCCGCCAGGAGGCGGAGCGCGAGATCAGGAGGGCTCTCGAGATGAAGCGGGCGGGTAGATACGGCAGAGTCGTCGTATCAGGCTGCTACCCTCAGCGCTATCCCGACGCCGCGGCGAAGTTCCCGGGGGTCGATGAATGGACGGGGGTTCCTCAGAAGTGGGTCGAGCCCCGGATTCCGGCGCTGCGGCTTACCGGCAAGGCCTTCGCCTACCTCAAGATCGCGGAAGGGTGCTCGCACAGGTGTTCCTACTGCGCGATACCGCTCATTCGCGGGAAGTATCGTCCGCGCCCGATGCGGTCCATACTGCGCGAGGCGCGTACGCTTGTTGCAAGCGGATGCCGCGAGATAAACGTCATCGCGCAGGACCCGATGATATGGCGCGAAGGGAAAACGAAACTCAGCGGCCTTCTTCGCAAGATAGACCGCATACCGGGGGATTTCTGGGTCAGGGTGCTATACTCGTATCCAAACGAGATAACGGAGGATTTCGTCCTTTGGATGCTGACGTCGCCACATGCGGTGCGCTATATCGACGTCCCCCTGCAGCACACCGTTCCCGAAGTCCTCGAAAAGATGAACAGGAAGGCCACTGTCGCCGCGGCGCTTTCTGCCGCCGAAGTCCTGAGGGAGGCCGTTCCAGACATTACCCTCCGCACGACGGTGATGACGGGCTTCCCGGGGGAAAGCGAAGCGCGCTTTAGAAAGATGATGTCGGATCTTCGCAGAATGCAGTTCGATCACCTCGGCGCCTTTGCATACTCGCCGGAGGCGGGCACGAAGGGATTTTCCATGAAGGGACGCCCGAGCCTAGAAACCGCCAAGGAGCGCGAACGGCTGGTGATGGCGCAGCAGTCCGAGATATGGAAGGCGAGGGCCGGCCGGCTCGTCGGCCGCGTCTTCCGCGCGCTCGTCGTCTCGCCGGGCGTGGCGAGGCTCGAGTCCCAGGCGCCGGACGTCGATGGCGTCACGTATCTCTACGTCCGAGGCTCGCGCAGGCCGCCGGCAGTCGGCGAATTCGTCAACGTGAGGATATTCGGCGTCAAGGGCTTCGATCTTGAGGGAGAGATTGCGGGGCGGAGGGAACTTGCGTGAAGAGGGAAATCCCATACGTGAACATGGCCGTCGCCGGGCGAGACCTCAAGTACTACATCTTCGACTGGGACGACAACATCCTCCACATGCCGACGAAGATCAAGATGGAGCGCAAGGACGAGGACGGCAAGTGGGTTCCGGTGGAAGTCTCGACATCGACTTTTGCGGTGGTTCGCACGGACCGCGAGCACTACCGAGCGCCTGGCGGCGACTGGGCGGAGGCGTTCCGCAATTTCGAGGACGCTCCCGACCGCGACAACTTCCTTGAGGACACCCTCGACGCGCTGGAGCGCGTGGCGCACGGCGAGAAGCCCGGCCCGAGTTACAGCGCTCTCAGGAAGACGCTCATAGAAGGGCGCCTCTTTGCGATAGTGACCGCGCGGGGGCATTCCCCGAAGACGCTCGAGAAGGCTGTTCGACTTTTCATAAAATACGCCTTGAGCGAAGAAGAGCGCGAGGAGATGATGTCCAACCTGCGCGGCTACCGGCGGTGGATCGACGGCGTCGGCGACGGCGAGTTCGGAACCGACGCGGAGGAGCTTGACTACTACCTTTCGATGTGCCGCTATTCCGCTGTCACATACGGCGGCTTCGCCGAGCGGATGAAGGCCGATCCCATCTACCAGGAGAAGCTTGCGGTCGCTTCCAACGCGGCGAGGCCGGAGCTTGCCAAGGAGTTCGCCATACGCGACTTTGTGGAGCACGTTTTCCACATGCTGAGGCGCAGCGGACGGCTCGACAGGGCCGTTTCGATAGGATTTTCCGACGACGACAAGGGGAACGTAAAGACCGTCTCGAACTACATACGCGAGGAGCTCTCCCGCAGGTTCGAGGGGATAAAGTTCGTCGTTTACGATACGTCAGACCGCACGCTCTCGAAAGGGCGCAAGGTCTGCATATCGGGCCAGCTCAACCTGCCTGGCTTCTGATACGTCGTTTATTTGATGATAATTACCAATGGGGCGAGGGACATGCTTTCCGTTTCAGTGCCGACGGCGCTGAAATAGGTAATCGCTCCGGTGGATGTCTTGGGGAGGTGTATCTTTTCCTCAACGTGGTCCCACAGCCCCACGAGGCCATTCTTGAGGCGGGCGGGCTGGAACCTGCGCATGTATCTGCCATCTTGCCGAAGCTTCATCCAGTAGAGGCGAGACTTGCCGAAGTCCGTTGGCGTTCCGTTGTTGTTGTAGGCGAAGACATATAGGTTCTGCGCTGTGTTTACGCCGCCGGCAATAGCCCGATTGGCAACGATTGACTGCGTTCCTGTGGCGTCGTTGACGGCAACTACCCTCTGCGAACCATCCGAAAACGCTACGCGAACGTGATTGGTCCTTCCGTTGGGCAGGCCGTAGGAGTCCGGATTAGTTGCGGGGTTCCAGTCCGACACCTTCGCAGTCGGGTCTTTTATGCTTGGCGTCCAGAATTCACCGGCATAGCCAAGTCCAAGCGCGAAATTGTTTCGGTGATACCACATGAAGAACCTGGAGCTTGCGTCGCTTCCCTTGGCGCCGAGGAAGCATTCTGCGCCGGAAGACGAGGCGCAACGGCTGACCTCGATGAATTCCGCCGACGTCCCGTCCTTGCCGACGACGCCCGTATCGACATACTGCGTGCCGTCCGTCTCTACATATTCAAGATAGGCATCGACAGGGGAGAGCACGGATTCTTCTTTTATCTCACCGGTGTTGCCCTCTGCAGGGATGGCGGGAACAGGGTAGAAGATGCGTCCGGATACGGTGTCGTAGAGCGCGGCTTGCCTGTCTTTTATGCATGGCCTGAAGTTGCGGACTGGCGTTTCGCCGCCCTGGTAGATAGTGAGCCCGTAGCAACGCGCGGCGGAACGGTAGATGGGCTTCTTGTTCTTGGCGTCGTTGCATGCAAAGAGGTAGAGGTTGCCTTGCCCGGAGGCAGCTCCGGACCAGCTGGCGGTGGTTCCAATGTCGGACCCGCCCTCCGGGACGAGGGAGGCCGTCTGCGTTCCGGCGGCAAACGAGACGTCGAAAGCGTATTTCGTTCCGGTGGCCATGGCCGATCCAAAGGACTTGGCGTTGTTGCCATATCCTATCCATGGCTTTTGCGACGTCTGGTCGATCATGTAGAACCGGTTTGCGTCGGAAGAGCTGTTGTAGCAACCGCAGGCAAGATAGGAATGGTGGCTGTCGTCGAGATACTTCGCTTCCTCGGTTGTCGTGCGCATCTGCGTCCAGCTGAACGTGCCGGTGGCGCGTGTCGGGGAGCTGGCGGCGACTTGGGTGTCGAGGTGGGTGAAGCCGTCGGCCTCTATGTAGTCAACATACACAACCTCGTCGGCGTTTGCGGCGACGGAGTTGTCGTATCCGAGCGGATCGCCCTCGGGATAGAAGATCCTCTTCGACACGTCGTCGTAGAGCGCGGCCTCGCCGTATTTGAGGCACGGCCTGAAGTCGCGAACCATCTCGCCATCCTGGAAGATCTGGAGCCAGTAGATGCGCGCCTTGCCCCAATACTGCTTGGCGAGGGCACTGCCGCTCTGGTTGCAGCAGAAGACGTACATGCTGCGCCCGGTGTCGATGGGGGTAGTGTTTGCCGCGTCAATGTATGTCGTCGTAGCTCCATCCGGCCCGTCCTCTCCAATCTTGATCACCTGCGAACCGACGGCGAGTGACGAATCGACATAGTATTTTGTACCGACGGTAAAGGTGCCGAACTTGCTGTACCCACCGTAGCCATAGAGCCACTGGCTGCCGCCGCCGTTATGGATGAGATAGAAGCGGTCGTTGCCGTTTCTGGAGGCAAGCAGCGCCTGGTCAGAGTTTCCCATGAGGGCTATTTCCATCTTTGCGGAAGTGCCGGATTCTCCGGTTATTCCGGTGTCGACGTAGGAGTTGCCGAAGGATTCCACGTAGTCGATGAAGGCGTCTGGGACGTCGCAGTTCTCGTCATAGGTCAGGTCGGTGCCGGAGGCGGAGTAGTAGATCCTGTCGTTCTGGGCGTCGTAAAGTCCTGCGTGGCCATCGTGTACGCAGGGCCTAAAGTCGCGGACAAGCGAGCCGTCCTGCCAGATCTTGAGCCCGTAGCAGCGAGTCTTGGAATAGCCATACGGCGAGCCATTGTGGTTCATGGCGAAGATGTAAAGGTTCTGCTCAGTGTTGAGGCTCTTGGCCACAACGGAATCTGCCGTTGTTCCGTCGATTGTGATCGTGGCCGTTGTGTTGTCGTCGCCGTCTGGCGCGGAAATATCCGTCGTGTAGGTGTAGACGCGCTTCGTCTCGAACAAGAGGTCGTAGGTCTTGAGGTCGTCGTAGGTCTTGTGGACTTTTACGCCCGTGCGATACCCCAGAAACATGTTGCCGGAGGCGCTGCTGCAGTGGCACATGAAGAAACGGGTGTTGTTGCTCCAGTCGCCGCAGTCTAGGAATGCCTTGTCGCCGAGCTCCATCCACTCGACCTTGCACTCGGCCTTGGTGCCGTAGCGTCCGACGATGCCGGTGTCGACGTACTGCGAGCCGGTCGCCTCGACGTACCGAACGAACTTGTCCGGCGTCTCCGCCATGGCCATTGAGATGGAGAGCGCAACGCCTCCAACAAGTGCGAGCAATGTTCGTGCTTTCATCTTTTGTTCCTCTCTTTCAGTTTATTTTGAAATGATTTTGTTGAGTCGCCGCTGATACATGGTTGACGCCGTCTTCTCAACGGCGGCGACAAGCTCGGGATAAGGTGTATCAGTTATTGAAACGAGCCCTATTGAGTAGTTCTCGCCGTCGGGTCGCCCGGTGAGCGGCTGGTCCTGCCACTGGAACCAGTGCGCGCCCACGTAGCGCGGATGGTCGAGGCAGGCGTTTACGTAGTTCCGGTACATGTCCGAGCGCTCCGCCTGGCTGCCTGCGGCGACGAGCCCTGGGTGAAACATTCCGCAGTCGGTTGCGCCGATGTGGAACTCGCCGACGATTATGGGCTTGTCGGTCGATCCCTCGGGCAAGTCGCGCTTCGGCGTCTTGCCGTAGATGTTTACGCTCACTACATCGCAGTATCTTGCGCATTCCCTGTAGACTGCGTCTTTTCCGCTTGCGATTCTCGAGCCAAGGTAGAGGATGTCGGGCGCGGCCGCCTTTACAGCATCGCGCACGGTGCGGTAGTATTTTGCGACGACATAGCGATGGACGAGGGCGAGGTCCTTCGCGGGTGCATTTGTGACGGTTGTCCTCAAGAAATCGTCCCACGATTCGTAGTGTGCGCCCCAGGCATCGTTGAGCGCGGCGAGAGAGCCGTATTCCCTTTCGAACAGCTTGACGGTGGCGACCTTGGCCGGTTGTGTAGCTGGCGAGACGAAGACGGCACGGCCGATTTCAAGGTCGTCATCGCCCCAGCTAAGTTCGTTGTCGACAAACCAGCCCAGGCACCACGGATCCTTGCCGGAAAGGGCGGCCTCCTCTGCGGTGGCCTTGCGCAGGTTTTCGGCAAACTCTGCGGAGAACGGATCGCGAAGCTTTCCCCACCAGCCCTTTGAACCTGCTATCGTCGGCCCTTTTGTCGAGAGCTTTATGGTGTAGGGAATCTTTCCGCTGCGCTGAACCGACGCATCGCTCCAGCTTGTGACGGTGTTGAGGCCCCAGGCGCGAAGACGTGCGAGCGTTCGCGCGGGGAACCCCGTCTTCCATTCGTTGCCGTATTTGCGAAATGCGTTTGCGCGGGCGAAGTCGAAGGTTTTGTAGGGCACGTTGGCGCGTTCCTTGTAGAAGCCGTGCGCTGCCGCAGACCACGACTTCCCGCAGAACTTGCCAAAGTCGGAGTCGTCCTTCGACGGCAGCCACGAGAAGTAGTTCTCGCGTCCGCTTGTGCCAGTCGGCATGTCAGGGCGAACGGCGTTTACGCCGAGCGAGAAGAAGAGCCTGCCGTCTGGATCTACAAGCCACCATTTTCCGTCAAGCTTCTCGGTGCGAAAGCGGCCGGTGGCCTTAAGTTGCGGCCCGCCGGTCCATCCGCCATATTTGTCGGCTTCGCAAACGGGGCTTTGCGGATGCGCGGCGAGGTAGGCTTCCTCCTGCCGCCGCTGGGCCGCCAAGTCGTCGTCGCAATGGATCTTACCAGGCCAGTCGTCGTGCGCAAACTGCCCGTATTTGTCGACAAACGGCAAGAACGCCTTGCCATTCAAGGCCTTCACGGCGGCGGCCTTTGGAAATCCGCGCATGCCCTTGAAATCAACGGGTTCGTCGAGCGCATATGGCGTCAACGGCAAAAGCGCTGCAATTGCCGCCACTTGGCCTATTCTCAATACGCTCGGTTGCATGTCTCAGTAGGAATTTTAGCATTTACAACTTTTCTTAGCAAGGTGAAAATGCGGCATTATTGCCGAAAGAAATGCGGCATTTTTGCCAATGATGAGACAGCCTTTATGGTATAATATGTTTCATGAATCCTTCAAAGCCAAAGGTCGTCATAGCAATACCGACAAACGGAAACGACGGACGCGAGATGATGTCCGGAGTGTTTGACTATCTTAATTCACATCCCCTCTGGGAAATTCAGCTAATCAACACCCGCACGGACATCGCAAACGGGGCGTTGGAGAGGGTTGCGATGGATGCTGACGGAATCTTCCTTTCGATTGCCTACGATGAAAGGCGGCTGGCGGAGCATTTTCTTGCAACGGGCGTTAAGATGGTGGTTTCCGAGGATCACCTGGTCCCGCTTTACAAAGGTCGGCCCAACTGCTGCACGATCCTGCTCGACAGCGTCTTGATCGGGAGGGACGCCGCCCGCTATTTCAATACGCTTGGCCGCTTTTCGTCATACGGGTTTGTCCACGGCCATACGCGCTTCCCGTGGTCGGTGGAGCGGGAGAGGGGCTTTCGCGGCGACAAGCCTAAGGACATGCCGTTCTACGTCTATCCGCAAGGCGGCGACTTGTCGGCAGACCCTCTCACGAGCGCTATCGACCATGACAGCCTTACGAACTGGATAAAGGCCTTGCCGAAGCCAGCAGCCGTTTTCGGCGCAAACGACCTCTTTGCGCGAGATGTCATAGAGGTCTGCGACAGGCTTGGCCTCAAGGTGCCGCAGCAGGTGTCTGTCGTAGGATGCGACAACGACCCGCTCATCTGGCCAAGCACGAAAGAGCATCTTACAAGCTTTCAGCTCCCATTCCACGAGCTTGGCTATCGCGGGGCGGAAATGCTTTCGCGACTGTTGCAGGGGAAGAAGGTTCCCCGCGAAACTGTGCGCATCGCCGGCACTCACCTCTTTGAGCGAGGGTCGTCCGCCCCGGTCCCGCCTGCGGGTGCGCTCGTCGACAGGGCCAAGAGCTATATCGCTTCGGCTGCCTGCAGGGGCATTCGGGCTTCGGACGTCGCAGCGCATCTCGGCGTTTCGCGCAGTCTTCTCAACCTCAGGTTCAGGCAGGTCTGCGGCATCTCGGTTTTGGAAGAGATCACGAACAGGCGGCTTGGCGAGGTGAAGCGGCTCCTGGCCGGCACGGAGCTCTCGATCCTCCAGATCGGGCGGCAGGCGGGATTCAACGACCCCGACAACCTCAAGCGGCTTTTCCGCAAGCGGTTCGGCGTTCCCATGCGCGAATGGCGCAAAGCCAACCGCCGCTGATCAATGATTGTTGTGGACATGTTGTGCATCGTATGATATGATTTGTCTAATTAGAATGTGAAACAGAAAGGTGGTGTGAGATGATAAATGGTGTTGCGGTTCTGCTGGCGGCGGTTCTTTCCCTGGACGGATTGTGGGACTTCCGCCTTGAGCACGACAAGTCCCTTGAAGAGACGGCCATGCCTGCGTTTCAGGCCGACGACAAGATGCTCGTGCCAGGCGCGTGGGATGCGCTCTCACGCTACTACAACATGCGCGGCACGGGATGCTACCGCCGCGAGTTCGAGCTTGAGAAGGGCGTCGCCAACGCATTTCTCGTCGTTGACGGATGCTGCCTCCGCTCGAAGTTCTGGATCGACGGGCGCGAGGTAGGGTTCTCGAAGCTCCCGTGGAGCAAGTTCGAGTTCGAGACGGGCCCTCTCGCTGCGGGACGGCACGAAATCGTCGCCGCCGTGGACTCGGTCGTCGACAACGCGAAGGTAAAGCTCTTCTGGGACTTCTACGACTTCTACGCCTTTGGCGGCTTCCACCGCGGCGTGAAGCTCGAGACGGTCGAGGGCGCCGGCGCATTGCGCAGGCTCGTCGTAAGGACGCGCGACTTCAAGACGGGGCTCGTGGAGATCGAGGCCGTCTATGCGATGGGCGGGCCCGAAGATTTCACGGCGTCGGTTTCTTTCGACGGCGGTGACGCCAAGGGAGTCGAATTCCGCGGCAGGAGGGCGGCCTTGAACGTGCCGAACCCGTCGCTGTGGTCGCCTGAAAGCCCGAACCTCCACACCGTCAATGTGGAGACGGAGTCGTCGAAAGTCTCGGCGCGTTTTGGCATCCGCCAGGTCGGGACGGCCGGCGGGCGCATAACGCTCAACGGCAAGGACGTGTATCTCAAGGGCGTCAACAGGCACGAGGCACACTTCCAGTTCGGCTCGACTACGCCACGGCAGCTGATGCTCGAGGACATCATGAACGTGAAAGACCTTGGCGGGAACTTCATAAGAGGTGCTCACTATGCGCAGTGCGACGAGTTCCTCGACCTCTGCGACGAGCTCGGCGTCCTCGTATGGGAAGAGTCGCTCGGCTGGGGGAACACAGCGAAGCAGCTCTCCGACGAGGAGTTCCGCGCTCTGCAGAAGGAGGAGACAGTCCTCATGGCGAGGAACTCCATAAACCACCCTTGCGTCATCGTCAGCGCGTTCCTCAACGAGCCGGAGTCCAACTTGCCGGAGTGCCTCTCGCTTGTCAATGAGCTCGTCGCCGCCCTACGTGCGGAAGACACAGGGCACCTCGTAACGTTCGCGTGCCACCTTACAGGCAAGGACATCTCGCACGTCAACACCGACATCATCGCGTACAACACATATCCCTGCTGGTACAGCTGGCCGCTCAAGAAGGGGACCAGCGACGAGATTCGCGGGAACATCCGCGCCTGCCACGCGACCATCGTCAAGTATTTCCGCGAGAAGTATGGCGACGACAGGCCGATAGTCGTCAGCGAGACGGGAGTCAAGGCCGACTACGGCGTCCACGACCCGCGCGGCATGGCGCAGTATACAGAGGAATTCCAGGCCGAATACGAGCGGATCATGCTTGAGGAGATCTTCGCCCAGAGGGAGATTGCCGGCGTCGCGATATGGCAGCTCACCGACGCGAAGACATATACGCGCGTCACCTCCGGCATGCGCGGGCGCTCGTATGGCATCAACACAGGAGGCATCTACGACCTCTACCGCAGGCCTAAGCTTGCGGTGGAAGCCGTCCGCGAGGCCTTTAAAGGAAAGTAAAAGTATGTTCACAGGGTTGATACAGAGAATCGGGACGGTGCGGCGTGTTTCGCGCGGCAGGGGCCTCGTCTTGGAGATAGAGGCCGACGAGCCGTGGGAACGGCCGATAGAGGTCGGTGAGTCGATCGCGGTCGACGGGGTGTGCCTCACGGCCGCGGCCTGCGCCCAGTCGCGTTTCACGGCGGACGTCCTTCGCGAGACGGAGGCGCAGACCGGCCTCGGGGAAATCGTCCCCGGCGCAAAGGTCAACCTCGAGCGCGCATTGCGGGCGGGCGACGCCATGGGCGGGCACATCGTTCAGGGCCATGTCGAATGCCGCGGGCGAATCGCGGCGAAGATTCCGCGAGGGCGCGACTTCAGGCTGCGCATAGCATGCGGAAGGGTGTTTGCGTCCGCCTGCGTAGAGCGAGGGTCCGTTGCCATTGACGGCGTTTCCCTCACGATCAGCGCCCTTGGAGAGGACTGGTTTGCCGTTGACGTGATTCCGTCCACCGCAAGAGCCACGACGCTCGGCGCGGCGAGGGAGGGCGCGCGCGTAAATCTCGAGGGCGACGTCATCGGGAGATACGCGCTAAAGGCCGCAAGGCGCGGCGTTACCGAGCAGACGCTCGCGGATGCGGGCTTCCTGTAGGCTCAGGTCTTTGGCGGCAGATTACGGCAGCTCGACTGTCGCGACGATCGGGAAGTGGTCCGACGGATACAGGGCCTTGCCGGGACGCGCCGCGTTGACGGTCGCGTAGTCCATGACGCGCACGCCGGGCGATACGTAGATGTAGTCGATGCGCGCTCCGCAGTCTTCCCATGCGTGCCCGCCGTTTTTGTCCTTGTCCGCGTCCGGCGAGCCTTTCCTTGCGTTTCGGACGTTGTCCGGCAGCCTGAGCGCCTCGGTCGTAGAAACTTCGCTGTCGCGCCACTGCCAGCCGTTGAACGTGCGCCATGATCCGGTTGGCGGCGTTGCGCTTGCGTAGAGCGCGTTCTTGAGAAGCTTGGAGACTGCGACGGCCGGAGCCTCGGTCTCGCGGCAGTTGTGGTCGCCTGTGAAGACAATCGGGGCTCCAGCTCCAAATTCCTTCATGCGGTCGATGACGAGCAGCATTCCCTTCTCGCGGGCGAGTGCGCTTTTGTGGTCTGTGTGGGTGTTTGCGAAGCAGAAGTGCTTGCCGGTAGATTTGTCGGTCAGGACGAGATATGAGCAGACGCGCGGGCAGGCGGCTCCCCATCCCTTCACCCCCGGCACGTCAGGCGTCTCGGAAAGCCAGAACGTGCCGGACTTCTCGGCCTTGAACCTGCTCTTGCGGTAGAACACGGGCGACGCCTCGTCGGACACGCGGTCTGCGCCGCGGTGCTCGCCGATGAACTCGAATTCCGGCAGCCTCTCGCGCAGGAACGACATCTGCTCGGGCCGGACCTCCTGAAGCCCGCCTGCGTCGACGTCCATCTTGCGGATGAGATCAACGAGGTCGTCTTTCCTCTCTGGCCAGGCGTTTGGCGTTCCCTTGTCGCCTGTCGCGAGGCGTATGTTGTAAGTAACCACGCGTATTGCGTCGGACGCCTCGGCGGCGAAAGGATTCCACGCCGATTCGCATCCGCAAATAACCACGGCCGCAATTGCCAGCGCGGCCAACAACGTCGTTCTTCTTGCAAGTTTCATGTTGAATGGCTCCTTAGTGTTGTTACTATTATACCAAATTTTCGGGACAATTATGGTATAATGCCAATGGAAAAGAAAAGAGGAGTATGCAATGACAACGATCAGAACGTCAATCTTGGCTTCGGCGGCTTTTATTTTGCCCATGCTTGCGGTCGGGGAGGACTGTGACAGCCCCGTTGCCGCCAAGATCGCGGAAACATGCACTGTCAAGCGGCAGGACGAGTTCTACGGCTTCAAGCGCGTGGTGTTCGACTTCAATGGGCACGATGCGTGGGTGGTGCTTCCGAAGGCGGAGCCGGCCAAAGGCAATCCGTGGACGTGGTGCATGCAGTGGGCGACGGCCTATGTCCCGCGCACCAATGTCCTGAAGCTGCTTGAGAGCGGCTGGCATCATGTTACGATCAACACATTTCGCCATCGCATGGACGAAGAGGGGATTCGCGTTTCCGCCGAGTTCCAGGAGTTTCTTGTCACTAAGCTTGGGTTTGCCCCGAAGGCGTGCCTGGTCGGGATGAGCTGGGGAGGATTCTTCTCGGTTCGCTACGCGGCGGCCCATCCTGAAAACGTGGGGAAGGTCTATCTCGACGCGCCGCTCCTCAACTTCGACAGCTTCGCAAAAACAGGCTGGGAATCCACGCCCACTGCCGCAGCTGCGCGGATAGGCCCGTGGGCGGACATGCCGCCTGAATTCGGGTGGACTGACGATCCGCGCATGCCGGTCAACATGGCGGACAAGGTCGCAAAGGCCGGCATCCCCGTCCTGCTCCTGTACGGAGGGCAGGACCAGACCGTGCCGCCAGTGCTGAATGCCGAGCTTTTCGCATCGCGTTTCCGCGCGGCCCACGGCGACATCAAGGTCGTCAACCGATCGCTATACGGGCACCATCCGCATGGCGTGGCGGAGTCCGACGACACTATCAAGGCCTTTTTCGAGGGCGACGCCGCGAAATAGCCTCTTGCAGATTGCGCGTAGTGCGCGAGTTATGCTATAATTCGCTCTAATGAAAGTTGGTTGTCATTTGAGTTCCTCGGGCGGGTATCTGGCAATGGCGCAGACCGCCGTTTCCATAGGCGCGAACGTCTTCCAGTTCTTTACGCGAAATCCGCGCGGTGGCGCCGCAAAGCCTATTGACTTGGGCGATGTCGCGGCATTCCTTGAATATGCCGGCGAGCACGGCATCGGGCCGATACTCGCGCACGCGCCATATACCCTAAACGCGGCTGGCGCGGAGGAAAGGGTGCGCGAGTTCGCCGAAATGACGATGGCCGACGACCTTCAGAGGCTTGAGGCGACGCCTGGAGCCATGTACAATTTCCACCCCGGCAGCCACGTCGGCCAGGGCGCGGATGCGGGGATTTCGCTCATATCCTCGATGCTGGGGCGCATATTCTCCGCCTGGGCCAAGAAGGGGGCGATGCCGGCTACGACCATCCTCCTTGAGACCATGTCGGGCAAGGGATCGGAGGTCGGCCGCGACTTTGGCGAAATAGCCGAGATAATCAAGCGGACAGAGGCCTCGATTCCCGGGCTTGGTGGCCCGCTTCTCGGAGTTTGCCTCGACACCTGCCACATCTGGGACGGCGGATACGACATCGTAGGCGACCTCGACGGGGTTGTGGAGGAGTTCGGCCGCACGGTCGGTCTTGAAAGACTCAAGGCAATCCACATAAACGATTCCATGAACGTCCTCGGCGCCCACAAGGACAGGCACGAGAAGATCGGCAAGGGAAAGATCGGCCTTGAGGCGTTTCGCAGGATAGTGAACCACCCTGCTCTCGCCGACAAGCCGTTTTACCTCGAGACCCCGTGCGACTTGCAGGGATACCGCGACGAGATAGCTCTTTTGAAAGGAATGACATGAAGATATTCAACGATCCAGCCAAGCTCCAGCGTTGGTGCGGCGCAAGAAAGAGGGAAGGGCGCAAAATCGCCCTCGTCCCCACGATGGGCTATCTGCACGAAGGCCATCTTTCGCTTGTCGAGAAGGCGAAGAAGATGGGCGCGGACGAGATCGTGGTCTCGATATTCGTAAACCCCGTGCAGTTCTGCCCTGGCGAAGACTACGAAAAGTATCCAAGGGACGAGAAGGCCGACATGGCAAAGTGCCGCGCCGCAGGAGCAACGGCAGTCTTTCTTCCGACGCCCGCCACCATGTACCTTGACCGCCACTCGGTCTATGTAGTGGAGGAGGATCTTTCCCGCGGCCTATGCGGCGCGAGGCGGCCTGGACACTTCCGCGGCGTCTGCACCGTCGTCGCCAAGCTCTTCAATCTGGCGAAGCCTGACTTCGCCGTCTTCGGCGAGAAGGACTACCAGCAGGCGCAGGTAATAAAGCGCATGGTCCGCGACCTCAACTTCGACTTGAAGGTCGTCGTGGCGCCGATAGTGCGCGAGCGCAGCGGGCTAGCGCGTTCCAGCAGGAACACGTATCTGAGCGGCGAAGAGCGCGAGAAGGCGCTTGTTATCTCGAAGACCCTTCGCTCGGTCAAGGCGGGGACGATAAAGACCGTCGCGGCGGCGGCGAAGGCAATTGAGGCGGCCGGACTCCGCGTCGATTACGTAGAGTGCGTGGATGCATCGACGCTTGCGCCGCGCAAGAAGATATCAAAAGGCTGCCGCGTCCTCGTCGCCGCATACTGCGGAAAGACGAGGCTCATCGACAACATCGGAGTCTGACGGGGCCTTGCCATGACATCAAGCGTTTTCATTGCTAAGAACGTATATGGCGGCGATGGTCTCGGCCGCCTTGGCGACGGGCGCGTGGTGTTCGTTCCAGGGGCCTGGGCCGGCGAGCAGGTCAGGGCCGAGATAACGGATGAAAAGCGCCATTACGTCAAGGCCCGCCTCGTAGATATCCTCGAGCCGAGCCCTGAGCGCATTCAGGAACCTGGGCCTGCCATGCCTGGCATGGTCTATGCCGGGCTCTCCTACAAGGGCGAGACCGCGGCGAAGGAGAGCCAGCTTGCCGAGTTTTTCGAACGGGCGAGAATAGCCGTTCCCGAGATTTCGCGGGCGGATGGCGTTGAGCGTCCGCTTGGCTACAGGAACAAGGTCGTCTACCATCTTGCGCTGCGCGACGGGAAATGGGCGATAGGGTATCGCGAAGAGCCGGGCCACACGATTATCGACGTCGAGCAGGATCCCCTTGCCCACCCAGAGATTAACGCCGTCCTGCCCGAAATGCGCAGGAATGTCATGATGCTTCTTACGCGAGGGCCCGAGGCCGTGAGGCGTGATACCGAGCGCAAGGGGTCGGTGACGGTGCGCTGGACAAGGAAGACAGGGGCGAAGTGGTGGCTTGGAGACGCGCCTGGCGACCTTGTGTTCAAGGAGACCGTCATGGGGCTCGATTTCCTTGTCCCCGCCGATGGCTTCTGCCAGATGAACCCGGAAGTCGGCGAGGCACTTGCAAAGGCGGTCGCGGCGGAATACGGAAAGCGCCGCGCAGAGTGCCCTGAGCTTGTCGATCTCTACTGCGGAGTCGGCGTGCTCGGGCTTTGCTGCAGGCCGGAAAAGCTCTTTGGCGTCGAGTCGGGAAGGCAGGCCGTGGAATACGCGAGGCAGAACGCGGCGGCGCAGGGGGCTCTCAACGCGAAGTTCCACGCCGCTCAGGTCGGGCGCAGCATCGGCCGCATCCGCATAGGCGAGAGGACTGCCGTCGTAATCGACCCTCCGCGCGGCGGTCTTGAGCGCGGCGTCGCCTCGTGGTTGGCGAAGACCGGCGCTCCTGAGATAATCTACGTTAGCTGCGATCCCGCGACGCTGGTGCGCGACCTGCGCGAGCTTTGCCGCGCGTATGACGTCGAGTCCGTCAAGTGGTTCGACATGTTCCCGCGCACCGCCCGCTTCGAGACCATGGTCGTATTGAGGCGCAGGTGAAATTCTGGATACATACCTACGGTTGCCAGATGAACGTCCGCGAGAGCGAGGCGGTGGAGGCCATGCTGACAGCGGCCGGGCACGAGAAGGCGTCCGGCGAGGCCGAGGCGGAGCTTGTCATCGTCAACTCGTGCACAGTGCGGCAGAAGGCCGAGGACAAGGCCGTGGGGAAGGTCGGCTACCTCTGCTCCACCGGCAAGGTCGTGGGACTCATGGGCTGCGCCGTGAAGCGTCTTGGGGCGGATGTTGCGAAGCGCCTCCCCGGGCTTTCGTTTGCCGTAGGCCCGCGCCGCTTTGGCCTTATACCGTCGATTGTCGCTGAAGGGCGCTATCCCAGGTTCGAGATAGGCGGCGACGAAGTGCCATGCGGCCTTGGCGAGCATCCTGCCGTGCGTGACAAAGGCTCTTTTGCCGCGGTGCAGAGCTACGTCACTATCATGATCGGCTGCAACAACAGGTGCAGCTACTGCATAGTCCCAGAGGTGCGCGGGCGCGAGCACTGCCGGCCTGCGGCCGAGATACTTGACGAAATAAAGGGCCTTGCCGCGTGCGGAGTCAAGGAGATATGCCTCCTCGGCCAGAGCGTCCTCAGATACCGCGATGGAGATAGCTGCGCGTTCCCCGATCTTCTTCGCTCCGTCGCCGCGATCCCCGGCATAGAGCGCATACGCTTCACGAGCGCACATCCGAAAGGCTGCGACGACGCTCTTCTCGCTGTTTACCGCGACTGCCCGAGCGTATGCCGCCACCTCCATCTTCCTGTGCAGTCCGGCTCCGACCGCATACTCGCGGAGATGGGCCGGAGATATACGCGCAACGAGTATCTTGAGGCGACGTCGCGCCTCCGCGCCTTTGATCCGGAGTTCGCCCTCACTACCGACGTGATCGTCGGCTATCCCGGCGAGACTGTGGATGATTTCGAGGCGACGCGCTCGCTCATGGACGAGGCTGGCTTCGACAACGCCTTCGTCTTCAAGTATTCGCCGCGCCCTGGGACGAGGAGCGCCCTCCAGCCCGACGACGTGCCGCAGGAGGAGAAGGAGCGGCGCAATCTCGTCCTCCTCGATGATCAGGAGCGGCGCGGGCTTGAGAGAAATAGCCGCCTTGTGGGGACTGTCCGCGAGGTCATGGTGGAGGGGCTTTCGAAGCGCAACAAGTCGCGCCTATCCGGGCGAGACTCGGGCAACCGCATTGTAGTATGGCCGCTGCCGGAGGACGGCGGCTGGGAGATTGGCGCACTCAAGCGGATACGCATTCTTGAGGCGCACTCGCAGATTCTCGTAGGAGAGCCTGCGTGATTGGCAGATTGATTTAAAAAGCAAGGAGGATTGGACAATGAAGATAGCGATAGTTGGCGCCGCAGGGCGCATGGGGAGGAAGCTTTGCGAGATGGCCGCAAGTTCCGGCCTTGAAGTAGTGTCGAGGGTGGATGTCGCGGAGGGCTTCGACAAGGAGTGGTCCGCAGACACGGAAGGCGTCATAGACTTCTCCTACCATACTGCAGTCCCCTCGGGAGTCGCAAAGGCGGCTGCCGCCGGAATCCCGTATGTAATCGGCACGACTGGCCTTGTCCCCGAGGAGCAGAAGGCGGTAGAGGAGGCTTCAAAGCTGATACCTGTCGTGCAGAGCGGCAACTACTCGCTTGGAGTCAACCTCCTTCTCGGTCTTGTAAAGAAGGCGGCGTCGGTCCTGGGCGAAAGCTACGACATCGAGATTACGGAAATGCACCACCGCCACAAGAAGGACGCGCCCTCTGGAACGGCCCTCATGCTCGCCAAGAGCGCGGCGGAGGGGCGCGGCGTCTCCGGCGACTTCACATACGGCAGGCACGGCGACATAGGCGAGAGGCCCGTCGGCGAGATTGCGATACATGCCTTGCGCGGCGGCTCCGTCGTCGGCGACCATTCCGTAGTCTTCGCGGGCGACCTCGAGCGCGTCGAGATCGTCCACAGGGCGCAGGACCGCGCGGCGTTTGCGGCGGGCGCTCTTGAGGCCTTGAAGTGGGCGCGCGGCAAGGCGCCTGGAATCTACACGATGAGGGACGTACTCGGCCTTTGATGGAAAAGCTCTCGAACATAGCCGTTCTCGTTCCCGCGTTGAATCCAGACGAGGGATTCGAGCGGATCGTCGATGGATTCGCCGCGCTTGGCTTTGGCCTCGTGGTGGTAGTTGACGACGGTTCGCGGGCGGAGGCGCGGCACGTGTTCGACGCGATTGAGGCGAAGCCTTCCTGCAAGGTCCTGCGCCACGAAGTGAACCGCGGCAAGGGGGCAGGGCTCAAGACCGGGCTTGGATGGATTGCCGCGAACATGCCGGGCGTCGAGGGCGTGGTCACCGCCGACGCCGACGGGCAGCATAGCCCCGCCGACTGCGGCAAGGTCGCGCTTGCCATGCGGGAGGGTCCGCGCGCGATATGCCTTGGAAGCCGCAGTTTCGCGGGCCGCAACGTTCCAATGCGCTCGCGCATCGGCAACTGGTGCACGAGCCTCGTATTCTTCCTCCTGCACGGAACTTGGCTCCCTGACACGCAGACGGGCCTCAGGGCGTTTCCCGTAGAGGACATCCCGATGATGGTGGGCGTCCCCGGCGACCGCTTCGAATACGAGATGGCCGTTCTTTCGGAGGCGACGAGGCGAGGCGTCGCGCTCAGGTCTGTCCCGATAGAGACCATCTACGAGAACGGCAACGCCTCGTCGCACTTCAGGCCTCTCATTGACTCGGTCAGGATATGCCGTGCGATGCTCACGGGGTTCGTGAGATATGCGGGAGTTTCCCTTTCTTCGTTTGTCCTCGACCAGGGCCTTGCGTGGCTTTTCGTGGCGCTCCTGCCGGAGAGGGTGATGTCGGCCCACGCGGCGATATGGGCGAGCGGATTTACGGCGCGTCTTGCGAGTAGTGCCTACAACTACGTGATGAACCGCTCTTTCGTGTTCGGGGACGGGGGGCCTGTCGCGCGTTCCGCCTGGCGGTATGCAGTTCTCTGCGTTGCCGCGATTTGCGCAAGCAACGCGTTTGTCGTGGCCTTGTCCACGCTTGGCGTGCCGAGGGGCGCCGCAAAGCTTGTGGTTGACACCGTCATCTACTTTGCCTGCTATGCGTTTCAGTCGAAGTGGGTCTTCGGCGGGCGCACGGCGTCGCCATGCGCCATCAGGGGCGGCAAGTGACGGGCAACGTCTTCATAGAGGCGTCGGCAGGAACCGGCAAGACGCAGGCGCTCGGCATGAGGCTCTTGGAGCTCATGCGCGCTGGGGTGAAGGCGCAGGACAT
>JBGUVV010000216.1:0-4797 GCA_045220525.1 Kiritimatiellia bacterium | reverse complement strand
ACCGCCCGTCAGCCATACGCAGCGCATGCCCGGCTCGCCCTCGATGACGGTCTCGCCGTTGCTGTCGCCGACAAGCGTCACGCCTGCCGGCACGACGACGCGCGACGGATAGCCGTCCGGCGCCGTTGCGCTGTTGGTCCTGTAGGTGCTAGCCGCCGCATATACTACATCGCCAGACGTCCGTCCCTCCATCGCCTTTGCGAGCGACTGGTAGGCGTCCGATGGCGAGGTACCGCCATGTTCGGTATCAGAACCTGTATTGGCGTTGACGTAAACTTCCGCCGCCAGCAACGGCAACGCACAGAGAAGTGACGTGCCTACAGTTAGTAACCGCTTAAACGCATCGAACCCACTATATGCCATTGCCAGGCTTCCTTTCCTTTATTTTTCCAAGTTGTTGTGTCCGCGCACTTCAGCCAATGCCGACGCAAGCTTCTGTGGCTAGTTTCTCATGGCGCGAATTATACCATAAAACGAGCGGCGTCGGGCAACAATACGTATACGTTCCAACTAAAATCGGAATATGTACATCTGGGAGGGATGCGTAGGCTTCTTGCGGATTATACGATTATGCAACAAGAATAGGCCATGAGCCAACCGGGCGTCACACTCCTCCCCAATTGCACGCCGCGCAGTCGACGAGGCGGCGGGTCTTCGAGTCGAACGAGAGGCCGATGAGCCAGATGGGGCGACCGTCCGCACGATAAGGCTCCGCATAGCCCTTCGCGCGGATCTGGGCGAATGACTCGTCCACCGGCTCGTCCACCTTCAGCTCGAAGATGAAGATCCCCTTCTTGTGCCGCGCTACGATGTCCGCACGGCCGCTCGACTGCACGTCCTCCGCCCTGTACTCCACGCCCTGCGACGCGAGAAGCGTGCAGAGGATGCGCTGGTAGGCCGCCTCGTGCGCCGTCTCTTCCATTGAGCCGTATGGCATGTGATGTGCTCGTAGAGCGACTTCAGCCCGACGAAGAACTTTGGCCAGTTGGCGTGAAGAAGCATCTTGCCGAGATTGGCCGCCCACACATCCGTTTCCCCCGCCGCGACACCCGCGACAAGTGTCGCAAGATCGCGTCGAACCTCCTCGTCAGGAACGCCGAGGGTAAAGTCTTCGCTTGCGGAATCGTAGTCCTTGACCGTGAGGTAGCCGGCCTGCTGCAGAAGAGCCGTCGCCGTCAGGTTCCGCAAGTCCGCCACGTCGAAGGCCGCGACCGGAACGCCCGTCATCTTTTCGTAGTCTATCGAAAGCAGGTCCTCGCGCTTCAGGTAGTTCATCAGCATCGACGGACGCCCCGTCGTCGCCCATGTCGCCTTGAAGGCGGATTCCTTCGCGGCAAGGGTCAGCGCAACGGAAACGGGGTTGTAAACTGTCGTCTCCACCTCGGTCGAGAACCGGAAGCCGTTGTACCACTTCTTCATCTCGGCGCGGTATTCGTCGTATGGCTTGCCCATCTTCTCGGCGTGTGCGCGAAGATGCTCCTCGAAATTCGCCTCAAGCTCCTCCTCGGTGTAGTCGAACATCGTCGCGTACGCCTCGTCCTGTGACACGTCCACGATGTTGCTCAACGCGGAGAAAACCGAGAGCCGAGTGAACTTAGAGATGCCGGTCATCAGCAGGAACCGGATGTCGCCCGTGCGGTTCTTCATGCACGAGTAGAGCGCGGACATCCTGTCGCGGATCGCCTCGGCCATGTCGATGTCTCCGAGCGCATGACCGACAGGCGCGTCGTATTCGTCGATCAGGATCACGACGCCCTTCCCGCCGTTCGCTGCGGAAAGCGATTAGATGGCACGGCCAAAGTTTATCGCAGGCGTCGTCGCATTATCGTACTTGTACCCAGCCGCCTCCAACCGCTCCTTGACATGATCGGCAAACTCAACCTCAAATTCTACCACGCTCGTCGTCGCTCACCATGCGGTGTACGAACTCCGTCTTGTCGACGTATATCTTGCCGTCCCTGCGCATTGACGGAAAGTCGTTCGTGTCTGTCGCGATCGGTCTCATTGCGGAATATTATACCAAAAAAAACGCTTTCCCATGGCGACACGGTTTTCAACTCTCGCGCTTCGGCAATCTATGGTATAATATACGCACACGGACAGTAAAACGCCATGGCAACCAGAAAGAACCTAGCGCCTACGTGCGCCGACATAACGAGCGAGCAGATACACCTCTCGCCCGAAAAAGACGGCATAGACGGCATACCGGCCATAAGCCACGGCCTGTACACGACAAACTGGCAGGCGATGCCAGAGCACGTCCACGAGGGCTGCATCGAGCTTTGCTTCTGCTCGCGCGGCTCGCTCGTCTTCGAGTGCGAGGGCAAGGAGTACACACTCATGCCCGACAACGTCTTCCTCACGCAGCCAGGCGACCGCCACCACTTGACGACAAACCACAAGGGGATGCGGATGTACTGGCTATTCTTCCGCTACCCGCGACGCGGCGGAACGGTACTTGGCCTCTCGGCCAAGGAGACGGAGGAGCTCGTCCGCAGGCTCAGGGCAATAGAGGCGCACGACTTCGCCGTAGACCATGGGATGCGCCAGCTTTTCCGCGACATCTTCAGGGCATATGCCGAACTGCCGCGCGGTGCGTACAGGACGCTCGTCCTTCGGACACTTATCCTGCGCATCCTCATAATGACGCTACAGTCGGCGGACAACCGCCCGTCCCTCAAGTCGCTATCCAGGATATCCGACATCGCCAAGATGATGGAGCGGCGCCCGGCGCACCGCTTCGAGATCTCGGAGATGGCCAGGCACGTGGGGCTTTCCGAAAGCTACTTCACCGCGCTGTTCAGGCAGGTGATGGGGCTTCCGCCGTACGCATACTTTGCGAAGTGCAGGCTGGAGGCCGCCCGGAAGCGTCTGGCAGAGACGAACGACCCGGTAGGCTCGATAGCCCGCGACCTAGGATATGCGTCCCCGCAGCACCTCTCAATGCAGTTCCGGAAGACGTACGGCACAACGCCGTCCGGCTGGAGGCGGCAATAGCATTTTCTGGGGAGACTCTAAGAAAACTTAATTTTCATGGTTCGCGCCCCCTTGGAATCAGCGACGGATTAGTGTACAATACTCGCCGTTCTCTCGCTTCCCCTTGCAAGCCCGATCCCGACTTTGCCCGGCATGTCCAGCCGCGGATCCGCCTTTGAACGGACAGACACCGCGTCGCGTCCGTTGAAGGACATCGTGAAATGCTGCTTGAACGTCCGCATGAACTCCGCGGAGTTCTTTTGCCGTCTAAATCGTCATACTATCGACTCATACACCCGTTTGTCCCGCTCCGAGAAGCAGCAGAAGATAACTTCCATCTCCTCTGCGTCCTTTGCGTTCTTTGCGGCTAAAAACTCCTCCACCTCCCGCACGGCAATTTTCGCCGCCTCTTCTTTCGGATAGCCGTAGATACCTGTCGAGATACAGGGGAAGGCGATGGACTTGCAGCCGTTCTCCGCCGCGAGGGCGAGCGAGTTGCGGTAACAGGCTGCAAGCTTCTCTGGCTCCCCATGTTGCCCGTCACGATAGACAGGGCCAACTGTGTGGATAACGAACTTCGCGGGTAGCTTGAACCCTGGCGTTATCCGCGCCTCACCCGTCGGGCACCTCACGCCTGGCCGCACCTCGGGCACCTTGAGACAGGCTTCAAAAAGCTCTTTACCCGCCGCGCGGTGAATCGCCCCATCAACCCCTCCCCCGCCCAGCATTACCTGATTCGCCGCGTTGACGATTGCGTCAACCGCCAACGTAGTTATATCGCCTTGAATGATTTTGACTTTCATAAGTGCATTTCCATAGCTTTGCCTGTCAGCAGTTGCCGACGAGGACGCGGGAGAGGCGGCGACGGGCGATGTCGGCGAGGCGGCGGACAGTCGCGATTGGAGTAGGCGAGGCATCAGACATCTGCCAGCGAGGGAAGAATCGCGTGACGTGCAGAGGAATGTCCGGCGAGACGGACGCGACAAAGGCGGCGATGGCGTCAATGTCTGCGTCGGAGTCGTTTCGCCCGGGCACGACAAGCGTCGTCACCTCGACATGGCAACCGGCATCATGCAACATCGCAATAGTCCGACACACCGCCTTGAAGTCGCCGCAGACCCAATCATAGTAATCTTGCGACGGCCCCTTGAGGTCGATATTCGCCACGTCGATAAGAGGCGCAAGCTCCGCAACCACCTCTTTGCTCGCGCAACCGTTCGACACGAGGACATTGAACATGCCGCGCGCGCGTATCTCCTTTGCGCAGTCGCGCACAAACTCCCAGCCGACAAGCGGCTCGTTGTAAGTGTAGGCAAGGCCTATATTGCCCTGTTCGTTCTGAAGCCGCTCCGCGAGGTCCGCAAGCTCTACAGGCGTTGCCGTCCGGCACGGCACTTCATCGCCACCGTGCTGCGAAATCTCGTCGTTTTGGCAGAACGGGCAGCGGAGGTTGCAACCGTACGAGCCAACCGAAAGAACATTGCTCCCAGGATGGAAAAACGCTATCGGCTTCTTCTCAATCGGGTCAAGCGCAATCGACGAAATCTTGCCGTAGTTCGCCGCGACAACGCGGCCTCCCTCAGCCCGCCGCGCGCGGCAGAATCCTATCGCGCCATCCGCAATATGGCAATGGCGCGGGCATGTTTCGCAAACGACCTCTGGTAGAACTGTATGCACGGGTTGCTTATTCAACTTTCGTCAGAAGCAGAGAAGGACGACGCCGACGAGGACCGCGGCGAGGGCAAGGCCCTTTCGGCGCAAGTTGCGCTCGTGGAAGAAGACGGCCCCGAGCACAAACGTTATCGCGACGGAGAACCGCCT
>JBGUVV010000215.1:0-5954 GCA_045220525.1 Kiritimatiellia bacterium | reverse complement strand
AATGCGCTTCAAGCACATGTTCGGCGACGCGCCGGTCCTCAACCTCGTCGATGAAAAGACGCTCGCGTCCGATACGGCTCGTCTTCTCGGGAAGGAGTATCTTATATTTTCCAACCACGAGCAGTATTTCTTCAAGGACTACCTCGCCTATCAGCCTGATTACGCCGACAAGATCCGCGCGATGTCGCGCATTATGCACGAAAACGGCTACCGCTTCATACTGATGGAAGAGCTCGCGAAGAAATAGAGGGTTGGAAAGGAGGCTTGACGATGGACAGACGTGACTTCATACGGATGGGCGCGGGTAGCGCCGCCGCGGCATTCGCCGGTTGCGCAACGACCGGCGCGGGAAACGGAGGCGAGATTCGAAACGTCAGGGCCGAGTCGCCTGAGCTGCAGGCGCAGAAGCGCAGGGCGCTTGAGGCCTTAAGGGAGCTTGGGCCGACGATTACCGACGTCGAAGTCAGGCGGAGAAAGACGATCCCCGGCAACCGCGCGGCGTTCTATCTCGACGACGTCATATTCGTCTTCCGCGACCTTGCGCGCGACCGCCCGAAGTCGTGCTGGGACCACTTCCTCCTCTCGGCGTTCAAGGAGGCCCACGAGAAATACGGGCTCAGGGCGCAGTTCAACGTTTTCTACCGCAACGACTTCTACTACGGGGCGCGGGGGGCCGAGTTTACCCTCAAGGACATGCCAGACACCTGGCGCGACGAGTTCCAGGCGGCTAAGGACTGGTTCCGCTTCGGCTTCCACTCCTACGCTGAGTTCCCCGACTACCCGTGGATCAACGCGAGCTACGACGACGTGAAGTTCACGTGGGACGCGATCACCCGCGAGGTCGAGCGCTTCGCGGGCCCTGGGATGTTCGCGAAGGCGGTGACCCCTCACTGGGGCCCGATGTCGAAGGAAGGATGCATCGCCCTCAGGGACTGCGGCGCGAAGGCGATCTGGTGCTCCGCCGGGAAGCGCTATGAATACAACGGCGACAGGACGGTCCTCCCCTACGGACACGGCATGCGCATCGAGAACTTCCGCAAACCCGAGACTGCGATGTTCTGGCGGCCGGGCGGCGGTGACGACATCAGCGTTTCGGCATGTGGCTACAACCACCTCATGCCAGATCAGGTGAAGATCACGCGTGGGACTTGGAACTGGCTGCACGACAAGGCGACGGGCTGCAACTTCATGACGTTCGGCTGCGGAGCTCCATGCCTCAACCTTTACAGGCTCGAGGACATCCCGGCGAGGATGGCGCAGTCGATCGGCAACGAGTTCCTCATCCACGCGACTCACGAGGAGTACTGGTTCAAGGACTACTTCGCCTACCAGCCTGACTCCCGCGAGAAGCTGCTTGCGGCGGCCAAGATCGCCCATGACGCCGGATACAAGTACTGCTTCATCGAGGAAAAGGTTGATTGGTAGGAAAAGGGAAAGGCGTAGTCGCATGGAACATGGCAGAGGAAATATTTCCCCGTGGGCGCTTGTCGCCCTGGGCGGCTTTGCCTTTTTTGCGCCTGTCTGCGCAGCGGCGAGCCAATCCGTCGAGACGAACCGCATCGCCGTCTCGTTCGCGCGTGGGAAGTGGAGCAGGGCCGACTTCTCGGTAGTGAAGTCTGCGCGGTGGGACGGCTACTGCCTTTTCGACCAGCTTGACGACGGGATCGTCAACCACTGTCCTGACATTTCGGGAGAGGCGGTCTTCCGCACCTGCCACAGTTCCGTCTATGCCGCTCTTGTGCACAAGAGCAGGTTTGCGGTAGGCGAGAAGATTTCCTCCACGATGATGTTCGACTACCGCATGGCGCCGATAATCGTGCTGGCGGAGGACCTTGTGAAAAACGAGAAGTTCGGGGTTGACGAGTTTCGCGAGCACTGGGAGGTGTGCCTCTACGACTGCGGCGTAAACGTCTGGCACCACTTCTTCAAGGACGGAGTGCAGAAATGGCACAAGTCCGCGGCGCTTCTGCTGCCGGGGCATGAGCGATTCAAGCCAAACGTCAAGTACGACATGCAAGTCTCCGTAGTGCGCAACAGGCACGGCCTCAAGGAGATGAAAGTCGAGGTCGGCGGCTATACGCTCTCGCACGTAAACGAGCTGCTGCCCGACACGTTCAGGGCCGGCGTCATCGCCTGCGAGGGAAGGAACTTCTTCTACGACTTCAGGGCCGAGAGATAGGTGTCTTTCGGTTCGGTGTTGACCGTCAATATCAAATGTTATATGATTTGAGCATGAAGACAAAACTGGCGAACATAACGACTGGAATGGCATCAGCATGCGCGGCGTTTTGCGCAACTTTGGCAGCCGCCGCGGGAAAGCCGGAAATCTCGTGGTCGATCATGCATCCGACCGCAATCGACACCAACTACATGGCGCGTGTCGTGGCGAAGGCCGCAGAGTACGGGGGCGTCGATTCCTTCGAAGTCTGCGGAAACTGCCATCGCGGCTACAGCGGCATCAACGGGCTTTCGATGCTCGAACGCTATCCGCATGCGCATGCGAACGTAGATGCCGCGGCGGTGGAGCGGAACCGCCGCGAGATGGTCGCCATCTGCGATATCGCCCATGCAGCAGGGAAACCCCTCTACTACTGGCACCGCGAGATATTCATCCCGAAGGGGCTTCTCGAGGACCTCCCGGGGCTTCTCGACGCGGACGGCGAGTTCGACCTCCTTGGAAACGACTACCGCGACTGGCTGCGCTACAAGCTTGACGAGACGTTCCGCCACTGCCCCGGGCTCGACGGCATCGTCCTTACGCTGACCGAGGCGGACTACTCGGTCATCCACAATTCAAATCCGTCGCGCTATCCGCCTCAGAAGGTCGTCGAGGAGCTTGTCGGGCTCTTCGCCGAAGAGCACGAGAGGCGCGGCAAGAGGTTCATCCTCCGCTCGTTCGGGTCCAACACCCAGGACTACATCGACATAATCGGCGGCGCGAAGCGCGCGGCGGCGAAGCATGCGTTCGAGATCGAAACGAAGGTGACCGAGGCCGACTTCGTGCCGTGGCTTCCGAAGAACCCGTTCCTCAAGAAGAACCCGCCGCTTACGCTCGGCGCTGAGTGCGACGCGCATGGCGAATACCTGAGCGCAGGCTACCTGCCCGCCGCGCAGGTCGGGCGCATACGCGAGTATGTCGAGTCCGCGCGCGAGGAGGGCGCCGACCGCTACACGATCCGCATCGACCGCGTCGGAAACTCCATTTTCGACTCTGCGCACGAGGTGAACCTCTACGCCTACATGCGCTTCATCGACGATCCGTCCGCGACGGAAGACGGCGTGATCGCCGAGTACGCCGCGAAGCGGTTTGGCGACGCGGCGGGCGAGATGGCGAATCTCATTAAGGGCGAGCTTGAGATGATCCGCAACATCCACTACGTCGCCTCCAACCTCGTCTTCCACTCCTTTCCGCTGAAGGCCAACTTCAAGACTGTCAAGGCGGGCGGCATATTCTCCGTCTATCGCGAGAACAGCTCCCTCGAGGCTACGAAGGACATATGGAGCATCCTTAGCCACATGAGGACCCCGTCTCATGCGCAGATACTCGCCGAGAAGGAGAAGGGGCTTGAGATGGCCGAGGCGGGATTCAGGAAGATCGAGTCCCTGCGCGGCAAGATGCCTGCCGACGAATATGCGCGGCAGCATCGCGCGTTCGCGGCTGCGGTCAAGGCCGCTAAGGCCCTTCAGGCGTTTGCGAAATGCTGCGTCGCGTATTTCGAGGACATGGCGGCCTGCCGCGACGAGCCGGTGTCGCTCCGCAGGGAAAGCGAGAGCGCTGTCCGCGTCATCGAGTCGATGATGGACAACCCGGCCGACGACTTCACGGGGAACAAGGCGTACTTCAGCGTAGTCGGCAACAATCTTGACCGCGCGTATTTCGCGGGGGCGCGCTACTACTGCCGCGAGCTCCTGAACGAATATGCGTGCGAGCGTTCTCTCAGGCGCGCATACGAGGCAAGGGCGGATGTGATTGACTTTGTGACCGTCGGCGGCATATACGACGACAACAGGACAATTCGCACCATGCACGGCGCGTACACGCAGACCCTGCCTGGCCGCGTGGTGAGGCAGGCCGGAAACCCGATATTCCCCAATGGGACTATCTCGGTGCAGTTCCGCGACGTTCCCGGCGCAGTCGTCGAAGTCTCCCTCGATCCGTCGGGCTCCAAGGAGTATTCCATGCGCGAAACCGTCAAGGACGGCATTCGCACGGTGACGGTCGGCAAGAAAGGGCGGGACTATCCGGCTCTTCTCGGCATTGCGCTCGTAAAGGGATCTTCCACCACTTTTTGAGGCATCTGCGGCTTAACCGCTAACGACACGTCGGAGTCGCAAAGTCGCTCTCGTGCGTTCCCTGTCTCGCGGCATGGCTTACGCCATCGCAAAGAGCCTTGAAATGCGATAAATTGCAGAAAACGCGACATGACCCGCGAAAAATGAAGCGACGGCGGGGTCTCTCCCCACGGCGGCGGGGTCTGTCCCCAAAAAATCCACTCATTATATATTCTGTCGAAAGTATGCTAAAAAGATCAACTATTGCCATTGACGTTGTGGACTATTGTCAATAGTTAATTGTTATGCTATACTATTGACATGACAGCGTATGAGATATTATGGGATTTTGCTGAAGATCATTACGGTATCGTAACGACTTCGCAGGCTGTTGCAATGGGGATTGACAAGCATCAACTTCCTGCAATGGCCAAGCGCGGTACGCTTATAAAAAAAGGCTATGGGGTGTATCTTGCCAAGCATCATATACCAAAAGAGAACGACGTATTCGCGCATTCCGTTGCGCTGGCCGGTGACACAGCGTACTTGAGGGGTGCGTCTGTGGTTGCGCTTTTGAAATTAGCTCCTACAAATCCGGGAATTGTCTATCTTGGTGCGACCGCTCGTGTTCGAAGACGCCTGCCGTCGAACCTGCGTCTTGTGGATATGCGACCGTGCGATTGTGTTCTATATGAGGGCATACGGTCTCAGCCGCTTGTGGAAGCTTTGAAGACGGCTAGAGACGAGGGCGCGATAGAAGCGGATCGTATAGCTGATGCTGCTTCAAAGGCGTATGGCGAAGGTCTTCTGACAGAAGCAGACATGAATAACTTTATAGTGGAGAAGTCATGAACAGACCGC
This sequence comes from Kiritimatiellia bacterium, assembly GCA_045220525.1. Classification (GTDB taxonomy): domain Bacteria; phylum Verrucomicrobiota; class Kiritimatiellia; order RFP12; family UBA1067; genus UBA1067. The sequence goes on along the minus strand of JBGUVV010000215.1, from coordinate 821 downwards.
CAAATTCAAAGTCGAATCTTGAGCGCGCCATTTCGCGATATGCAGGCAATGATGCCGTTCGTGCAAATGAACTTGCCGTTGCGCTCTCTAACGCAATAGTGGCGCAGATGATAGGCGCTGGAGTCGTAAAGGGCGGCTCGTCATTGAAGTTGCGCTATGGTGACAAGGCTACGCGGGTTACAAAAGATCTCGATACCGCCTGGAGTGTGGACCTTGATTCGTTTCTTAAAGACATCAGCGCGAAGTTGAAGCTTGGCTGGAATGGTTTTGCTGGCGAGGTCGTTGTCTTGAAGCAGGCAAGTCCAAGGGGAATTCCCTTTGGGTACGTTATGCAGCCATGTGCAGTCCATCTTAGTTATCTGGGCACGCCGTGGCGGGTTGTCGACATGGAAATAGGGCACAATGAGATTGGAGATGCGGATGCATTTGACCTTATACCAGTACCCAACGAGATTGCTCTATTGACGGAATATCTGTGCTTCCCCGAACTTGGAGAAGTCAGGGCGATGAAACTTGAATATCAGGTCGCGCAGAAACTGCATGGGGCGACGGAGCGCGGCAGCAAGCGTGCGCATGACTTGATAGATTTGCAGTTGATCATTTCGCAGGAAGACATTGACATGGCCGCGACAGCGGCGGTCTGCCGTGAATTGTTCAGGTATAGACGCAAACAGCCGTGGCCAACTTCTGTGGTCAAAAATGAGAATTGGGATGCTGTCTATGCAGATCAGAAAGGCAACCTCAATGTCCTGCCAACCGTAGATGAGGCGATTGCATGGGCGAATGAACTGATTGCGTCCATAGACAAGGCGTAGGATGTC